>PMWR01000381.1:0-14636 GCA_003166055.1 Acidobacteriaceae bacterium | reverse complement strand
AAGGACATGATGCAGCTTGTCACACCGCAAGTGAAAATCCTCAATCCGCAGAAGGATAATTTGATTCTCGATCCCGCGAAAGTGACCGAAACGCTGGGCGTGCCTCCGGAAAAAGTGGTCGACGTGATGGCTCTCCGCGGCGATTCCGTCGACAACATCCCCGGCGCNNGGCATCGGCGACAAGGGCAGCGTAGACCTGATTCTCGAATTTGGCACCGTAGAGGCCGTGCTAGATCGAGCCGCCGAAGTCAAACGCAAGAGCTATCGCGAGTCGCTCGAGCAGAATCGCGCCGCCGTCCTGCTCTCGAAGGAGTTGGTCACCATTGACAGCCATGTGCCGCTCGCGCTGAACCTGGCCGCGATGGAAACGCAACCGCCGGACGTCGAAGCCTGCCGTGAACTTTTCACCGAGCTTGAGTTCACATCGATGCTGCGCGACTTGGCGCCCTCTGAAATCGGCCCTGCCATTGAATTGATCGAAGACCCGACAGAGGAGCAGGGCGCCGCGTTCTACGCGGCTGCGCGAGCACAGGGCTTCGCTTTCGCGCTCGATGCCAAAGAGCCTGAAGCAACGGAAGAAGACGAAGACGCTCAGCAGCCCATGAACTTCTCGCTGCTGGATGCCATCGAGACAGCCGAAAAGAAAACCCGCTCCAGTGTTGGTGTTTGCGCTGAGCCCGCGGCAGCTCTCCGCCTTTCGCTAACGCCTGAGCTGCGAGCTCTGCTTGAGGATCCGTCGGTGCCCAAGCGGGTCCACGATTGGAAGCTGGCGCTCCATGTTCTGAGCGGCCTTGGAGTCGAATTGCGCGGCGCCGTCGACGACACCATGCTGCTCTCCTACGCGCTCAATCCCACGCACGCCACGCAAGATCTCGCAGATGTTGCCGCGCGTCATGGGCAACTTGCTCCGTCCACGCTTGCCGCGGGCGCTGCTGCCATTCACGCGCTGGTCCCCGTTTTGCAGGCTGAGATTGAAAAGTCCGGCGTCGAGCGCGTCTATCGCGACATCGATCTGCCCCTCGCGCCGGTTCTCTTTCGCATGGAGCAGGCCGGCGTACGCATTGACACCGCCGTGCTCGACGGCTTGTCAAAACGATTTGCCATAGAACTGGAGCGCGTGGGCGAGCGCATCTTTTCGCTGGCCGGCCGCCGCTTCAACATCAACTCGCCCAAGCAACTTGGCGAAGTCCTCTTCACGCATCTGGGATTGCCGGCTCCAGCCATTCGCGGCAAGGGCAAAGCCGTCTCAACAGCGCAGGATGTGTTGGAGCAGTTGGCCGGGCGGAACGAAGTCCCGCGCCTGGTGCTCGAGTTTCGTCATCTTTCGAAACTCAAGTCGAATTACATTGACGCGCTGCCACTGCTGGCCGATTCCAATTCGCGCGTCCACACCACGTTTCAGGCCGCGGCCACGGCCACCGGCCGCCTCTCTTCCGTCAATCCAAATCTGCAGAACATTCCCATCCGCACAGAACTGGGCCGCGAGATTCGCGCCGCATTCACCGCCGCTCCAGGAACGCAACTGCTTTCCGCCGACTATTCGCAGATCGAGCTACGTCTGCTTGCCCACTTCAGCGGCGATCCGCTGCTGGTGAAGGCCTACGCGGAGAACATCGATATTCACGCCATGACGGCGAGCGAAGTCTTCGGTGTACCCATCGAGAACATGGACAAGGAGACGCGCAATCGCGCCAAGGCCGTAAACTTCGGCATCGTCTACGGCATCTCACCGTTTGGGCTTGCCGCGCAATTAGGCATTTCGCAGCAGGAGGCGCGCGCCTACATCGACCGCTATTTCGCGCGCTACCAGGGCGTTCGCGCATTCATTGAGAAAACTCTTGAAGCCACGCGTCGCGAGGGCTCGGTGCGCACGCTTTTCGGCCGCATGCGGCCCATCCCCGACATCGAGAGCCGCAATCCCAACCAGCGCGGATTCGCCGAGCGCACCGCCATCAACACGCCGTTGCAGGGGACCGCGGCCGACCTGATCAAACTTGCCATGATCGCGATTGACCGCAAACTGACCGAGCAAGGCCTGCAAACGCGCATGGTCCTTCAGGTCCACGACGAGCTGCTTTTTGAGGTGCCCACGGATGAAACCGCCGCGATCGAAACGCTTGTCCGCACCGAGATGGAAGGCGTCGTCGCCCTCAGCGTTCCATTGGTAGCCGACCTGGGGTTCGGCGCAAACTGGCGCGATCTCTAAGAGTAGCGCCGGTCTCCAGACCGGGGTCCCCGCGGACAGGTCTTCGTCCGAGGGGTGGTAGACCGGCTGTAACGCGGACGTCCACGTCCGCACCGGTGAGTGAGCATTTCCTAGTTTCTGCTCCGCAACTTCGAAAGCAGGAGCAGAATCTCAAAATACAGCCAGACCAGCGTGACCATGATCCCGAAAGCGCCGTACCACTCCATGTACTTCGGTGCGCCGGCTTGTACGCCCCGTCCGATGAAGTCGAAATCGAGCACAAGATTCAACGCTGCAATCGCCACAACAAACAAGCTGAAGCCAATGCCGATCGCGCCCGATCCGTTGATTGCGGCGAATTGGATGCCGAACATTCGCAGCACCATCTCAAGCACGTAAAACAGCGCGATGCCGCCGGTGGCCGCGAAAATGCCGATGCGAAACTTCTGCGTCACCTTGATGACGCCAGTGCTGTAAATCAACAGCAGCACGAAGAGGGTTCCGAAGGTCAGGCTCACCGCTTCGATCGCGATGCCCGGATAGCGCGTTTCAAGAAACGAAGACAGTCCGCCCAGCACCAGCCCTTCCAGCAGCGCGTAAATCGGCGCCGTCACCGGCGACCACTCCTTCTTGAAGATGGTGATCAGGGCGAATACGAATCCGCCAATCATCCCACCCATCATCAGCGGAGCCACATCCGCCATATCGTGCGACTGGAGAAAGACATGCCACGTCCACGCCGCCGTGGCGATGGCGCAAACCAGCAGAATCCCGGTCTTGTTCACCGTCCCGTTCAGAGTCATGCGGTCGGCGACGTCGACGATGCCGCCGTACCCCCCGCCGGAAACATTGCGAAACGTGTTTTCGCCGAGCGCAGGGTTGGATGTCTTCATCAGTGGCATAGTGTTCTCTCCGTGTTGGCTGTGTGGGAAATGCGGCCGCACAAAACAAGATTCGGAAAGCCACAATCCCTGATTCAATTTTAGTCCAGTCGCCGGCAGTTTTTATACTGAAGAACACGATTACTCGCCGGAGTGAATTGCTTTGTGCCGGCTCACGCCGTCTCCGTCGCCACTGCGCAGACTGCTGAAGACAAATGTAGAGAGAATCGTGAGAGCGCCAAGAAGCAGAAATGCTCTATGCAGCCCGCGGATTGCTTCGAGCGGCTCGGAATGACGCGTGGCCGGAAGAAAGAACGCGGTGGTGAGGCCCGCAATCGCAACTCCGAAACTTATCGACATCTGTTGCGTCGTGCTGGCGATGGAACTGGCGCTGCTGGTCTCGGCTTCGGTGGTATCGGCAAAGGCAAGCGTGTTCATGCTGGTGTATTGCAGGGAAGAGAAAGCGCCGTAAACAAATGCAAGAAGCACGATGACCCACACCGGCGTGTGCAGGCCGATGGCCGCGAATCCCATCATCAGAACGCCGACAATGATGGTGTTTGAAATGAGCACGCCGCGATAGCCAAGAAGGTTGAGAACCCGCGAGAGGACCGCCTTGATGCCCATGGCCCCAAGCGCCTGGGGCATGATCAGAAGCCCCGACTGAATAGCCGTGTAGCCAAGCCCCAGTTGATAAAGCAGCGGCAGAAGGAATGGAATCCCGCCCATCCCCAGCCGCGAAAAGAAGCTTCCGCTCACCGCGGCCCGGAACGTGCGGATGCGAAACAGCGGAAGGTTGAGCAATGGAAACGGTGCACTTCGTCCGTGCAGCCAGTAGCCGGTAAGCAGAAGAAGTGATAGCGCCAGCAAGCCTATAACTTCGGCGGTACCGAGAGTATGTTCGCCGAAGATCTCAAGCACATACGACAACAACGCAATTCCGGAACCGAATAGGATGAGGCCGACCACGTCGAGTGGCTTTACATCCTCCTCGAAGTAATTGGGAAGATGAAGATAGACCATAACAAGCCCTATAAGTCCGATGGGAATATTGAGAAAGAAGATATACCGCCAGTGAAGATAGCCGACAATAAGACCGCCGGCAATGGGCCCGAGCATCGGGGCCACCAGCGCCGGAATGGAGATGAAACTCATGGCGCTGAGGAGTTCCGACTTGGAGAAGGTCCGCACCAGCGTGAGCCGGCCGACCGGGACCATCATGGCGCCGCCGCAACCTTGCAGAACACGGCAGGCGACGAGCACATGAATATTGGAAGAGATGCCGCACAGAAGCGAGCCAAGAGTAAAGAGGCCGATAGCGGATGCAAAGACACGCCGGGTTCCGAACCGGTCGGCCATCCAGCCGCTGATGGGAATGAAAACGGCGAGGCTGAGCGTATAACTCGCGAGAACGGCTTTCATGCTCAGCGGACCGACCTTGAGAGCCGCTGCGACGGTCGGGACGGCCGTGTTGAGAATCGTTGTGTCCAGCGATTCCATGAACATTGCCACCGCGACCAGCCAAGGCAGAAGGCTTTTGCTGGTTGCGGAAAGCGCTGTCGTCTGTGCGCCTGAAGAGGGCCTTGCGGGTTGAAGCGCGGCTGCATCGCCAGGAGACTTCTCCGCACCCGCATCTTCGTGTGTCATGCGAATCCTCCTGGATCTAAGATGACGGACAAGCTCAAACAAGTTAGCTGAAGAAGAGTTCGCTAAGCCCCGAGTTCCTGGCGAATGGCGTCGGCGATGGCATTGGCGTGGTGATGCATCAGGGCTTCGGATTCGGCTTCAATCATGACGCGAGCAAGCGCTTCCGTGCCGCTATAGCGGATGACTACCCTCCCCGAATCCGCTAACTCCTCTTCCGCGGCGCGAATGGCCGCGACGACGGCAGGAATCGAATCGAGCGGCCTTTTCTCGCGCACCTTCACATTCACAATCACCTGCGGGAAAACTTTCAAATCCGCGGTGAGCGCCTCGATGCTCTTTCCGGTGCGCGCAATCAGGTCGAGTACCACCAGCGCCGTCAGCAGTCCGTCACCCGTGGTGGCCAGGTGCGGCAAGAGGATGTGACCCGATTGCTCGCCGCCAAGAGCAGCGTGGTGTTCGAGCATTTGCTCGAGCACGTAGCGGTCTCCCACGGGAGCGCGCAGCATGCGGATGCCGCTGCGCTTGAGCGCTGCTTCAAGTCCCATGTTCGACATGGTGGTTGCCACAACCAGATCGCCAGTAAGCAGGCCCCGCGATTTCAAGTCGCGCGCCGCCATCAGCAGGATCGCGTCGCCGTTGACGACGTTATGATGAGCGCCCGCCAGCATGCAGCGATCGGCGTCGCCGTCGAAAGTGAGACCCAGGTCCGCGCCGCGTGCGACCACTTCCGCAGCCACAAACTTTGGATGAAGCGCACCGCAATTGTCATTGATGTTGCGGCCATTGGGCGCGATGTTGAGGAGCGTGACGTCGGCTGATTGATCGCTGGTGAGACGCCGGAAGAGCTCTGGAGCGACGGCTGCGGCAGCGCCGTTGGCGCAGTCCACAACAATGCGCAGGCCACCCAGCGAAAGCCCAGGGACAGAGTCGATGAGGAACTGAATGTAGTCCGCCTGAAGAGCCGGATTGTCTTCGACAAGCGGAAAGCTCTCTGGATTCGGCACGTCATGAATGGTCGCGGCGTGATGAAGGATCTCTTCTTCCATTGCCAATTCCACGGCATCGGGGAGCTTGAAGCCGTCCGCGCCGAAGAGCTTGATGCCGTTGTCTCGCCACGGATTATGCGAAGCGGAGAGCACCACGCCTGCTTGAAATCCGTGGGTGCGCGCCAGAAAAGCGACAGCAGGCGTGGGCACGATGCCGGCGCTTTCAACGCAGGCTCCGGCCTTGCGCAAGCCGGCGGCAAGCGTCGCGGCGATCCACGGACTGGACTCCCGTGTGTCGCGGCCCAGCAGGACTTTGGGTTCGGCGGCTGTTTTACGCAGCGTGTGCGCGAGCGCCAGGCCGGTGGCGAAGATGGTAGTCGGATCCAGCGGCGATTCGCCCGCGACGGCCCGAATCCCGTCGGTGCCAAAGAGTTTGCGTGCCGGTGCTGAGGTCATGGTCTCAATTCTTTTGCTTTTTACTTGAGGCGTTTCGCCTGGAAGCGGGTTTGCTGGATGAAGTCGCTTCAAGCTTGTTGGGAGAGGTCGTTTCGACACGACTCGCAAATGCGCCGTCGGCGAGGCGTGTGGTGAGCTGATCGCCGCCATTTATCTGGCTGACAGAGCGAACCAGAGCGCCATCCGCACTCAGCACCAGGGCATAGCCGCGCTCGAGCACAGCAAGCGGCGAGAGCGAATGGAGATGCGCATCGAGTGCGCCGATGCGCACAGCGGCGCGCTGCAAGGTGCGTTCCAGCGAGCGGTCAATGCGCGTGCAACATGCGACGAGGTGTTCGCGGGCGTGGGCAAGAGCGTAGCGCGGATTGTGGTGCATGACAGCAGCGGCGAGTTCGCCTACATGACGCTGCTGCTCGCGCAGCTTGCTGCTGACCGCGTCTTCCTGACGAAAGGCCAGATCGTCGAGCCGCTGGGCGAGACGGCTCAACAGCGCGGAGATGCGCGCTTCGGCGCGGCTTACGGGCAAACGAGTCAGGCGTTGCCGCGCCTGGAGGAATTGAAAGCTGGCCGCACGTTCCAATCGGTGAGCCTGATTGGCCAGACGCTCGGCAATCTTGTGCTGGGCCTCGGTGATGAGCTCGGCGGCGGCTGAAGGCGTGGGAGCGCGCAAGTCGGCGGCGAAGTCGGCGATGGTGAAATCCGTCTCGTGGCCGATGGCCGAGACCACAGGCANNCCGCGCGCCAGCACAATCACGTCGACAAGTCCGGAGGCGTTGAGCGCGGCAATCGCTGCTTCCACTTCGACTGGCGCCTGGTCGCCTTGTACAGACACGGGGAAGAGAAGCACGCTGAGGCCCGAGTGGCGGCGCGCGACGATATTGAGGAAATCGCGAATCACGGCGCCTGTCGGCGATGTAACGATGCCCACGGCGCGGGGAAATGCGGGCAACGGCCGCTTGCGGTCGGCATCGAAGAGGCCTTCCGCTTTAAGCCGTTCCTTCAGTTGTTCAAAAGCCAGTTGCAGCGAGCCGGCGCCCACCGGCTCCATGGTCTCGGCCACCAACTGCATCTGGCCGCGCTGCTCATACACGCTCACTTTTCCGCGCACCAGCACATGCAGGCCGTCTTCAGGACGGAAGCGGAGCAACATGGCCTGGCGCCGGAACAGCACCACGGGCAGTTGCGCGTCGGCGTCCTTGAGCGTGAAGTAGAGATGACCGGAAGGAGCGGGCCGGAAGTTGGAGATTTCGCCCTCGACCCAGACGTCGCCGTATTTCTGCTCCACGAGTTCGCGAACCACACCGACCAGCTCGCGCACCGGCCAGATGCGGCGCGCGGTTTGAGGCTCTTCAAAGCTGAAGTCCAGTTGGGGCGCAGAGGTATCGGGTCGAAGCATTCCCTACAAAGTGTAATTGGTGGGGGCTTGTTCAACGCCGGACGCCGGGAAACAGGCAATCAAATCGTGCCGGTTGCGACCCGAAGACGCCCGCGTGCGCAGTTATACCAGGGCATGTTTCATCGCATGGGTGCGGGTTACTGAAATGACGCTGATGTCGTCCTCCTGCCCGAACTTCTGCGCGGCACTGGCTACCTCCGCGGCGCTCTTCGACTTGCGCACCAGCTCATGAACACGCTCGAAGCCGAACAGATTTCCGGCAGCGTCCATGGCCTCCACAATCCCGTCCGACATCAGCACCAGCTGGTCGCCTTCCGCCAGCCTGAAGCGCGTAATAGACAATTCCATATCGAGGCTCATTCCCAGCGGCAGAGCGCCCTCGATGGGCATTGGATCGCCGTTCAAATACGGTGGAATATGCCCCGCGTTGGCCAGCAGAACATCGCCGTTCGCGCCGATGCGAAGGGCCAGGCACGTCGCTTGCGCGTCCTTGCGCCCAACCAGCAGGCGGTTCAGCGCTTTCAGCACAACGATCGGATCGGCACTCCATTCCACCGTGGTGCGGATTGCTCCCACCAGAAACGCGACCAGCATGCCCGCCTTCAGGCCCTTGCCTGTGATGTCTCCGGCGACAATCAGCAGGCTGTCGTCGAGTGGCCGCGGAATAATCTGAAAGAAATCGCCGCCGACCGCGCGGGCGGGCCGATATTCGCTCTCGATCAGCAGGCCTGGCAACTGCGTGCGCGCTTCCGGCAGAATGACCTGCTGTACCTCCTGCGCCTGCTTTACCTCCATCGCCATCAGATATTGATCTTGCCCGGACTTGAGCAGTCGCTGGTTGATGTCCTGCGCCATCAGCCGTTGCTGGTGCAGAGACATGAGCAGCCGCCGCAGCAGCAGAAAGCCAATGATTGCGGCCATCAGAAGGTTGCATATCTGCGAAACGGAGATGTCCAGGCCAAGCGGAGTGCCATTGGATTGGATATGCAGCGCCGAATGCTCCGTCTGAAACTGCCCCAGCCCGCGCAGCAGAACGATGGGAAAGACCAGCCAGCCTTCCGTTTTCTTGCGCTGAATTCCCAGCGCAACAACCCACACCAGGAGGACAAAAAAGAGCACCCGCAGCACCAGCGAGACGGGAAGAAATGCGGTCGCTACGGAGTGCCGGACAAAGGGAAGCAACAACTCCCCGTCGATGGTGTTGGCCACGATCAACAGCACTGTCATCAGGTCAATGGCGCGCGGCAGCCAGGGCGGCCGATGCAGCCTGAACCAGACCCACCACAGCATCACCCATCCGGCGCAGATGAGTGGAGTCAGGAAGCTGTCTCGCAGGATGGTCGGCAGCAGAAAATTGAGGTACGTTGTCCACGAGCTGATCGCCGACAGGGCGAAATCGACGGCCGTGAGCAGCAAAAGCGTCCCCGCCCAGAGATATACACGGTCTGATCGGTCAAACAGCATCATGCTGAAGGCCATCAAAGCCACCAGCGCATAAATCAGCGCCTCAAATGTCAGGGGCGTGTATGCTTCAAGCAGTTTCTGCCATCGCACCTGATAATTGGCTGCTATGGCTCCGGCGTCCCCCAACAGGGGCGGATTGTGAAGACCCCCAGCCTCCGGTTGCTGCAGCAGTGTGTGCGTGCCCATCCATACCCTGAAGGCCAGCACCAGTTCCTGCGAAGCTAAGTTGCCGTTGACTTGTCCCAGCGAGAAAATCCGTGGCTGAGCGAAGGAGATCACTGGCGCTTTTTCGCTGAAATCGCCGAAGCTGCCCATCAGTTTTCCGTCGCCGAACACCTGGTAGGCGTCGTCAACATCGGCCGGTCCGGCCAGGGCCAGCTTCGCTCCCGGTTGCGCTTCCACCTTCACACGGATGCGGTACCACGCATAGCCGGAGTACCCGGCATGGCCTCTGGACGTCCAGCCTGGAACATACCCTGACGCTCCGCTCCATGGTTCGAATGTGCCTTTCGGCGGTGTCAGGTCAACGGTTTCCCATTTTGAGTCGTCAAATCCCGGCTCGGCCCAAAGCGGTCCGCCTGTCGCCGGATCGCGCGGTGAGTCTCCGATCTCGAACCTCCACGGCCCGTTCAGCTGGACAACGGCTTGGCCCAGACCGATCTTCGGGACCCCTCCCATCTCGCCCTCGCCCACCACGGGCGCAGCCAGCCCGGCTGCCCATCCGCAACCGCAGAGCAGGAGAATCGTGAGAATCATGAAGGGTCTGCGTTGCGCCAAGGGGCCTCTTCTTTTGGAGAACCGCTGTTCGCACTATACCCATTCACCGGCAGGGAAGTAACTATGTTTTTCACTTCAAACCGTTTGGATAGGAATGGGCATCCCGATTTGGTTGCGAATCCCGCTTATCTCTTTCCCTTGCCGCCTCACATGCGGCTCTCGATGATCGTGCGCAACCTGGAAGCGATTTCAATAAGCCGCGCAGCGCTCACCGGGTCGTGGCCGCAAGTGTCCGCGTAGAGAACCTCAGCCTCGCGGGCCAGAATTGTGCCCTCGTCCAGACCAAAGGTTCCCAGCGTGCCCGCCAGTTTGTGGGCTGCCCCGTGTGCGGCTGCCCGCTCCTCGGCTGAGAGCCGGTTGGCGGCAAAGGCGGCGGCAGCGGCCTCAAGAACCGCAACCCGTTCCTTTATCTGCGGCAGAAACTTGATCCACATGCGGTCGAGTGCTTCTTTTAGGGCCGCCTGACCCGCTTCGGGCTCACCTGAGGAATCCATGACCGCAGCCTCTCTTATTCCCAGCCCAGCACATCGGCGATTTGGGTCCCCAGCGTCAGCGGGTCAAAGGGTTTGAAGAGAATCGCTTCCACGCCCAGGTCGGCGAAGCGGCGCTGATCGGAACTCTGCACCTTGGCGGTCAGCAGCAGCACCGGGATGTGAGAGGTTGCGGGATTCTTGCGCAGTTCGCGAAAGGTTGTAGGGCCGTCCATTCCCGGCATCATCACGTCCAGCAGAACGGCGTCCGGCTGGTACTCGATGGCGCGGGCCAAACCCAGCGCGCCGGAGCTGGCTGTCTCCACTTCCCAGCCGGCTACGGTCTCCAGGCTGAGTGCGGCAACTTCGCGAATATCGTCTTCGTCATCGATGATCAAAATGCGTCGTGCCACGGTTCACCAGGTTCTACGTCCGGGTTACAACTTGCGTTTCTGCGATAGAGTGAATTTCCGGCCTGTACTCCACTCGAAAAAAACTTCCTCGAATCCAATCATGGATTGGAAATCGGCGATTCAGGCGGATAGGCCTCCTCTATCTGACGCGAACTGCGCAACATCGTCAAAATCAGAGCTTCCAGCTCCTGCGGTTGCACACGGGCTTTGGTCAGAAAGTGTGTGGGGCCAAGCGTAAGCTGCCGGCGCTCCGCCTGGGAGAGTTCGCGCCCGGAATAAACCACCAGCGGCAGCCGCGCCAGGTTTTCGTGCTGGCGCAGCCAATAGACCACGTTGAAACCGTCCCCGTCGGGCAGGCTGATGTCCAGCACCAGCAGGTGGGGCTGGAAGGAAAAGCAAGCGTCCAGGGCCTCCTGCAGAGAATAGGCCAGCTTGACGGTCACCATGTCGCGGGCAAACACCTCGCCGATTACGCGGGCCAGGTCCTTGTCGTCTTCAACCACCAGGATGCGAGCCTTCTCGCCGGGTCCGCAGAGCACGCGCGCCAGCTCACCCAGGAGGGCATCCTCATCCAGCGGCTTGGCAACCCATCCCTCGGCGTGCGCCGCAAGCTCGCCGGCCTCGTGCCGGTTGTCCAGGCTCAACAGCACCACCGGAGTCTTGGCCTCAGGGTCAAGCCGCCGCAACAGGGGAAGAATCTCCCAGCCATTCATCCCGTCAAGAGACGTATCCAGCAGGATGGCCTGGACGCCCTCGTGAGCCGCGGCCAGGGTGTGCTCCACGGTCGCTGTCTCGATCACGCGGTAGCCGTGGCGCGTCAACTGCGCGGCAATCTGCGGGCGCGTGGCGCCATTGGCGTCCGCCAGCAGAACTGTGCCTTCGCCGGCTTCCCGGTCGAATACGGTGCCGGGCGTTTCCGCCGGCACAGGCTGGTAGGGCAGGAAGACTCGAAAGGTCGAGCCGCGAACCGGATTGCGTTCCGCCCAGATGCGGCCCGAGTGCTGCAAAACGATGGTGCGGCAGATGGCCAGGCCCAGGCCGCTCCCGCCTTTCTGCCGCGAATCCGAGGCGTCCACCTGCTGAAACCGTCCGAAAATGGCTTCCAGCTTGTCGGCGGGAATACCCCGGCCCTGGTCGATGACCGAGAGGGTCACGCCGTTGACGCCGGGTCGCATCATCACCGAGATGGTCGAGTTGGGAGGAGAGAACTTGACCGCGTTGGACAGCAGGTTGGTCAGCACCTGGAGCAGCCGGTCGGGGTCGGCGGCAATTTCCACCTGCGTGGTGTCGTGGATCAGCTGCACTCCGGCTGCCTCGGCCACGGGCGCCATGCCGTCAATGGCCTGGCCCACAATCTCCGCCAACTGCACGTTCCGGAAAGCAAGTGGCTCGCGCCCGCTCTGGATCCGTTCCAGGTCGAGAATGTCGTTGATCAGGCGGACCAGGCGATCCGAATTGGTGAGCGCGATGCGGAGCAGGTTGGTTGCCTTATCGTTGACCTCGCCCAGAATCCCCGACGAGAGCAGCCCCAGGGCTCCGCGAATGGAGGTGAGCGGGGTACGCAATTCGTGGCTCACGGTGGAGATGAACTCGTCCTTCAGGCGGTCCAGCGTATAGCGCTGGCTGATGTCCCGGAAGCTCAGCACTGAACCCGAAAAGCGGCCCTGGTCGAGAATGGGCGTGAGGAAATACTCGGCCGGGAACGAAGTCCCGTCTGTCCGAAAGATGGTGTCTTCCCCTGACGCCGGCGTGTGATTCTTGGTGGCCCGCCTCAGCGCGCAATCCTGACCGCATTGGCGATTCGGTGGCGCGGAGCCGTGCAGCAGATCGTGAACCGGCTTGCCCGTCAGGCTGGCAGCCGCCGCACCCAGCACGCGGGCAGCCGCCGGATTGGCAAAACTCACCATGCCGTGACGGTCCGCCCCGCAAATGCCATCGGCCACTGAATCCAGCAGAATCTCCTGCCGCCGCGAAAGCTCTTCCGCCCGCCCCTGTTCATGGGAGCGCGCCATCATCTGCCCCAGCGAGGCGGCCACCGTCTCCACCGCCGCCAAAGCCTCACGGTCTTCGCGCAACGACAAATGGCAATAAAACTCGAGAACCGCCAGCACCTTGGCGCCGACGCGCACCGGAACCGCCCAACCTGAAACCATCTCCTGCCGCAGCGCCATTTGGATTCGCCCGGTGCGAGGCATCGACGCGAGATCGGCGATCCACACCGGCCGTCCGTCCTGCCACGCCTTTCCGGGCAGGTCTTTGCCTTTTGCCAGCCTCACGCTCATGCTCTCCTGGATAAGAGCCTCCGCGCGCCGCCCGGGAGCACCCCATGCGGTGCAGAATTCCAGCTCGTTTCCCTCCGCGTTTACCTCCCATTTGAAGGCCACATCCACACCCTGGGACACGCACAGGGCCTCCAGAATGCGCGTGGCCGCCACCACCATCGAGGAGTTCTCGCCCACGATCTGGCTCACCACCAGTTGCAGAGCCAGGCGGTGTTCTCGTTGCCGTTGCTGCGTCACATCGCGCACCACGCAGCGCACCGCAAGCGGGTTGCCGGCCTTTTGCCGCTGGCTCAGGCTCAACTCCAACTCCAGCAACCGCCCGTCATGTGTGTGGTGACGCAGCGGCGCCCGGTCCACCGCCTCGCCGTCCAGCGCGCGGCGGAAGAGTGCGGCAACCTCGCCGCGGCAGGTTGGCCCGAACAGCTCCTCAAACGAGTTGAGAGACACAAGCGCCGCCGTGTCCTTGCCGAAACACCTCTTCCATGCCGGATTGGCATAGAGAAACTGTCCCGACGGGCTAAGCGTTGCAATCATTTCAGTGGAGCTCTCGAAAAGATCGCGATACCGCTCCTGCGACTCGCGAAGCGCCTGCTCCTGGTGGATCGACGCACTCTGGTCCACGGCCACCGCAAGCAACCCGGTCAGCGTCCCGTTTCCGTCGCGAAGGGACGAAATGTGAAGTGTAACCGGGAAGAAGTTGCCGTTCTTCTCCCGCAACTGGGTTTGGAAGCTGGGTACCTGGCTGGGCGGAAGTGCACGAATGGAATCAAGATAGACCGCCAGCCCATCGCTCCCCTTGAGCCCCTCGCTGCCCGATAGTTCTCCCGGCTTGGCGATGCCGGCAAACTTTCGCATCTCTATGATCAGGCGTTGTCCCTCGCCGGGGGGCAGAATGTCTCCCGCGTTCGGCATGCTCAGCAATTCCGATGCGTGGTAGCCGAGCGCCCGTTCCGTTGCTGGGTTCACATACGTAAAGCGCCCGTCGAGCCCGGCCGACATCACCATCGGCCCGGCTGAGTCCAGAAGTTCCTTCAAGGGTTCCCCGCCCGGTGCAACAGGTTCAACTCCGGCGGGATCGTCAACCAGGAGGCGCACCGCCAGCATTGCTGCCGAGGCTCCGGCAAAGAAAAGTAGCAGTCCATCCCCTTTGGGTCCCTCTACCAGGCGTGCAATCACCGCTGCCAAAGCCAGCACCAGCGACGCAACCACAAGCCAGGGAAGGGAAGAGTCGCTCCGCGCATTGCGCGCGGAGCCACTTTCTCCGCCGATCCCTTCTGCGCTGGCCTGCTCCTGCATGCTTCCTCCAGGTCGGTTTCGCCGTCTCTTGCTGGTTGAGCGGAGGCTCTTCACCCGCGCCCTCGGTACCCGGCCTTCGCTCAAAACTCAACGTACCCCTATCCACAAGGATACGACCATAGTTCGTTCGAGATTTGCAGGTAGTATAAGCGTTTGTCCTCAGACTCTCTAGCCAAATCGGAGCAACACGCATTGGGGAGAAACGATGCGGTTACCGCCGCCCAGATACTTTTGAGACACTTTCCTGAAGGCATTTCCAGGCAGATGGGGCACGTGGCCCACTCGCTCGGTAACAGGGGTTGTGCCCCGTTCATCGCAGCTTTATCGCGATGAGCGGGTCTTCGGACAAAGCGCGGGCGCACGGTTTGCTCCATATTCAAACT
>PMWR01000588.1 GCA_003166055.1 Acidobacteriaceae bacterium | reverse complement strand
GACCTACTGGTTCGTAGCCAGTGGCTCTATCGACTTGGGGGAGAACTTACATAAGCCGAAACGCACGAAACTCCCCGGCAGACGCCCATTTATCTATTGATTATAAATAGCTTACTGAGACCTGCATACCTTGACAAAGGAAAGACCTTCAATCCACAATGAGATCATGGACCAAGAAGTACGGTGTCATGTAGTGACACAGCAGTGACAAAGGCTTACCGTTTGTCAAGAATTTTGCAATGATTGCAAAATGGAGGGGCGATGAAAAAGCGAATAGGTGAGAAGAGCATCAGGAACCTGGAAGCACCGGAGGCCGGAAACCGCATCGACTGGGATGATAAGCTGCCAGGCTTTGGCGTGAGGATCACCGCATCCGGAGTTACGAGCTTCATTCTCGACTACTACGTGGCTGGCCGGAGAAGGCGCTACACAATTGGCCGCCACCCGGAGATGACAGCGAATGCAGCACGGGCACGGGCCGAGGCATTCCGGGTGCAAATTCGGGATGGTTATGACCCGATGGAAGACCGCGTCCAAAGCCGGCTGGCGCCAACGGTCGAGGAACTGGCGGCTGAGTACATCAAGGACGCGGAGAGCCGCAAGCGACCAAATAGTCTGCGGGATGCTCGGAGGATGATCAACCGGATCATCAACCCGAGTCTTGGCAAACTCCGCCTCAAGGCCATTGTGAGACAAGATATTGAAAAACTGCATTCTTCATTGAAGGCGACGCCGTATCAGGCCAATCGTGTACTGGAGCTGCTATCAGCGATGTTCAACTACGCGATTAGGGAAAAAATGGGGACAGACAATCCCGCTCGCGGCATTGAGACATTCCCCGAAGCCAAGCGCGAATGCTGGTTAACCGTGGAAGATTTACAGCGATTTCGGGAGGCCTTGGACTCCTACGCGGACCAGAATGCGGCCAATGCTTTGCGGCTGCTGATGCTCACCGGCAGTAGGGAAGGTGAAGTGCTCAAGGCCGAATGGGAAGAATTTGACTTGGTGCGCGGGGGGTGGACAAAGCCGAGTCACCACACAAAACAGAAAAAGCTAGAACATATACCACTAAGCGCACCCGCTCTCAAGTTGCTTGAGAGCATGATGCCAGTGAATCCAACCGGGCCGCTATTCCCCGGAGCGACAGGCGGGGCGCGGACCACATTACGACGGCCATGGGTGCAAGCGTGCAAAAAGGCTGGCCTGGTGGAAACAATCACTGTCAAGGGCAAGCGGCACACAATTACGAAATTCCGCCCCACGATCCGCATCCACGATCTGCGGCACAATTTTGCTTCCCATCTGGCATCTAATGGCGTCACCCTGCAAATAGTCGGCAAACTGCTAGGGCACACGATGGCGCAAACAACGATGAGGTATGCCCACTTGCAGGACGAGGCACTGAGGGCCGCAACCAATCGCTTTGGCGAAATCTATACCGATTCGAAGGGGATGAGTCCAGAAGCACAGAATCAGTAGGAAAACAGCCCTGAGAACCGTCGAGTCTTCAATTGGCTTCGATCGTCAATTCACTTGACACGGTCTAACCGATTGATTATACTGACTTTAGTGGTCATCGCGGAGGGCAAAAATGTCCATGCAGAACGCTCAAAGGCAGGAACCCAGCGCATCACTCCTTGGTCCAAAAGACCCCACCGACGGTCGGCTAGGCCTGGACGGATACCTGAGACGCGATGAGCTTGCACAGCATCTTGGGGTGAGCGTTCGGACAATCGACAGGTGGCATTTCGACGGTGAGGGACCTCCTCGTATTGTTGTCGTTCGCACCATCTTATACAGTGTCGACTCTGTGCGTGAGTGGCTGTGTTCAAGGAAGGTGATCAGTGGATAGCGAACCGGCCAACCGCCAGTCAAGCCACGAGACCTACTCAGGCCTACCAGGAGAGCGACCAGAAATTGGCAACTGACGAACACTCCCGGTTTTTGCAGCTGACTGCAAACAATTTATAGACCGTTNNACCGGCGCGCCAGTAATGCTGTCGTTGAAATTGGAATCTTGGGAGCTATTCGGCACTATCCGCTATTCGAACGTCTGGCCAGGGACTACGACGTTTTCATCCATGTCGCCGACCAGGAGAGTGATGCGATTGTGGTCTACGTTGGCAGTTCGAAGGGCCGTTTGTTATGTCCGCCAGACCATTTCTAAGGTCACAATTGGGTTGGATATCTTGCATCCCCTAAATCTTGACCAGATGGACAAATCTGGAGGGTGATCTCCACCGGATGATAGTCCACGTTGTAACTCAGTTCAACCGCAATTCCTTCATAGGATATAGCAAATGGATTCAAACACTCAGAATTCGCAAACGCTCACGAAGATCGAAAGCCTATTGACCCCAATGGGTATCCGGCGTGAGCATGTTGATATTGCTGGTGATTATGCAACAGCAGGATTGCTAGCACAGATTATCTATTGGCATAAGCTATCAGAAGACGGTTGCCTCCGCATGTCAGTATGTAAGGATGGCACGTATTGGATAGCGAAAACCAAAGAAGCCTGGATGGTAGAGACCAGATTGACTGAGAACGAAATTAGACGGGCGTTGCCCAGGTTGCAGTCATTGGGTTTGATCGAGTGCCGGGTGTGGAAGTTTGCGAACATTAGGCAGCTACATGTTCGCTTAGTCCACGAGCGGTATTTTGAGCTTATCAGTCAGATNNGAAGAGAAGATAGAAGAACAGAAGCACAAGAAAGACACCACGGCGGTCGAGGTCGGGGCGCAAAACCTGCCAGCATGGTGGAAGTCGCTGGTTGCAGATATGACCGGCACCCCGCGGAAGAATCTTGTGGGGCGTGAATGTGGACAACTGAAACTGATGGCCAGGGGCCTTGGAGACCGTGTACTCACAGCCCAGGTTATAAAGTACGCGGTTTGGAACTGGTCGGTGTTTGTGAACGAGGCAAGGGACAAAAAGGGTAAGGGTGGAAAACCACCTTATGAGCCTGATACGGGTTACCTGCTGTCAAATGTGTTCGTAGCCAGGGACCTGTACTTACGATCAATTGCGCCCGTGGTCAAGCTGCCTGAGCAAATGACGAAGGAGTTTGAACCTGAACCCTCGGTGAGTTATTCCGAGGTAGTAGAGGTAGAAGAACCAAAGATGAGTAAGGAAGAAGCCCTGGCTAAGTCCATGGCCAAATATGAAGCATTTAAACTTGCACACGGCATCAAGGAGTGAATCGTGGCAAAAACCATGTTAGACCAGGTACAACACGCACGATCATCAAAGATTCAGATCAGTGCAGTGCCCACTAGCATTTCCAAAATGAACTCTGAGACGCGCTCAGGCCTACCAGGAGAGCGACCAGAAATTGGCAACTGACGAACACTCCCTACCGTGCAATCGGCTGCAAACAATGTATAGACCGTTGAACCTGTTTTGCTTGTTTGAAGTCGAAACCCGATTCTCTATTGACGGGCAAACAGCAGTATTCCTCACGCCTTGAAGGCCATAGGGGTACTTCAGAAGCAACCGGGAAGTATTGAATTGGTGTTGAAGAAGAGGAATCCGAGAAATCGCGAGGCAAACAAGAAATGAGTCTGAACTTTCAACCTGGAACACAGTATCCGAAGTTCGATTTGCCGCAGGGACTGGAGAAAAAACTAGACCAGTTGCAACTGAATGGCCTAAAGATTTGGAAGAACACTTTCAGGAAAGAGAAAGGCAGGAGAGATAAAAGCATTCGATTTATCGATGCGATGTGCAGCTACTGCAAAAAGCAAAAAAGGTATTACGTGGGCAGCCTGCTGAGTGGAAATACCAAAGCGTGTGCCTGCCAGAGAAACCGGGAACATGGGGGGGACCCACGGGCAGATATTCTTGGCGACCATTACGACCGCATTAAGCGGCGCTGTGATCGTGATTCACACAAACAGTCAAAGGATCACAAGGGAAAGGGAAAGTTCACGTTTACGTCGAGAAAAGACTTTATCGATTGGGCGCTGAAGACTGACACGGATTTTAAGGGTCTGGAGTTTGAGCGGATTGACGACCACGGGGACTATTCGCCAGAGAATTTACGCCTCGTGCCCAGCAGGAAGAAGCAGCGGAATCGAAACGATAATGTACATCTCTTGTACAAAGGGCTGAAGATGCACTGGTCTGATTGGCCAAGCCCATATTGTCCCCGAACAACTCAGAAGTATGCCGCCCAGGGAATGACGGGAGAGGAAATCATAGCGATGGCGCAGAAAGCTGTATACGAGAAGAGAAAGGGTTGGCGCTTGATTTTGGCACGACTAGCGGAGTTGGGGTATATCTGAACGCTGGCTTTGAGATCTTCACCAGCAATTGACGGTATGGACGTTGAAACGTGCCCCGGCGTTTCTGGAGGGGACTCCGGCATTGGCATCTGACGAGCGCTCCCGGTTTTTGCAATCGGCTGCAAACAATTTATAGACCGTTGAACCTGTTTTGCTTATTGAAGTCGAACGGCCGCCGTCCGTTACGAGAAAGCGGCGGAGCTTTTCAGAGGTGAAGCTATGAGTAGCACCTGGTTAGGACCGAATGTCGGTGACAAGCTGCGTTCAGACGTGGAGAAGGCGGTACTGGCCTTGGCGAAGGCCAGGCACGCGGCGACCGGCGCGCCAGTAATGCTGTCATTGGAATTCGAGTACTTTGGGTTTAACACGCACAACGACCCCTCGATTCATCGCCAAGGCGAGTACAACAATTTCATGCGAATGATTGACGAGACAAGGCCAGGGCGAATTCGAAGGAGTGATGGACAAGCAAGGCAAGCCGGACGAGGTTCACCAAATGCGTCGCAAAGGCGGCATCCTAAGTCCCCAAAAGGCCCTCCCGCGATACTCAGAGGGGCGGGTACTAACATCCCTCAGGGATGGATAATAGGGCCCCACAAATCGCTCCCAGAAGCGCAAGAATGAAGCATGATGCTAATCGGTTGGCAGTTCACAGTGCGAAAGCTGCTGCGGTCGTGGTTGAGGCGGACTCGTCCCCTCACATCGAGGCGGCGAGCATAAATAAGGTGCAGTAGGAACAAACAGAATTGCAGTAGAATCCTGCCGGTGACGGCAGGCGGTCGTAGAGCGGTTGTGACGCACCAGCGGGACCAGACGGCGGAAGTCGGGCAGTATGTAAAGAGCCTGACCAACGTGAGACAGCCAATGTGGGTTTGTCGAACAGTCTGGTTGTGAAACCGTGGCTCAGATCGTTAGACCGGGCATCTCTCTGAGATGCCTACACAAGCGAGCCAGAACATCACCAGCGCCTCTGCGTGAGCTGGGATGAGCGCCAATGCGAAAGCAGCGGTGAGCATCTTTGTTCACGCAGGGGTAGGCGATACGACCGACGTGAATGGACATCGTGGCTGATACCTGGTAGAGGTATCAGTCCGCTCAACTCCCTCTGTGAATAGGGAAGTTCACGAAGTGAACAAATGGCCGAAGGCCAACAGTGATTAATTGCCGCGTAGCGGGGCAGTGGGAACTGCAAATACCAGCCCGATGCTCATGAACTTTCTACTTGTGCGCTGTGCGCTGTAAGCGCAAAACTGCTTTGCGGCGAAGCCGCGTGTCTAGAAAGAAACACATAGGAGAATAGATCATGCCCGTCAAAGAACTTCAACTAGCAAGTCACTGGCAGGATAGAGTTGCCGCATACAATCAACAGCCTGTTCAACCCTTGACAAGACAGCAAGTAGGACAGATCAAAACTCTGCTGAGATTTACTGGTGGCGTATCTCGCACGTTGATGAACTTCGCGATTGAAAACTGGAAAGCATTCACCACCAAGGTTATGGACATGACCAAAACTCCTGGCCGTCCGGATGCTCCTCACGTCGGTTACCTGCTGAAGTATCGGTACGTTGCACTCGCGTTGATGGTTCAAGCGGGGGTTATCACCGCAGAAGATTTAAATGACGAGTTAAAGGCAGCGGAGTGCTTCGACTTCAAGTGATGTGTAGTAATGAGAGGGGAAAAAAGGACAGAGTACGAGTAGGAAAAATCAGACTAGGGATGTAGATACTACAGCTATTTGGAGGAGGCCATGGAGGGGGACGACCGGTGTCGTCAACCGAGCCATCCATGAGAGCAAGGGGTCTTACCCTGACAGGATTGAGTTCATTCGCGGTTGTAGATCATGCTCTTGTACGAGCAGGATGTACATAGACTCTGACCGCACAATTTCCAACATTCACGCGCGGGTTGATTTCGTCAACTTGACT
>PMWR01000062.1 GCA_003166055.1 Acidobacteriaceae bacterium | reverse complement strand
CCAAGAGAGAGAGCAGGGAAAGAGCCGCCACGAAGCAAAACCAGTACGCAGGTACGCGGCGGCGAAGGCAACTATCACGGTTCTTTGGCGAACTCACGACACCGCCACCTTTCGAAACATGCCCGCTTTCATGTGGTAAAGCAAGTGGCAGTGATAAGCCCACTCACCTGGTGTATCGGCACTCAACAGATAGCTGATCCGTTCCGCAGGCTTTACCAGGATCGTATGCTTGTACGGATTAAACTCTCCGTGTCCATTCTCCAGTTCACTCCAGAGACCGTGAAGGTGGATAGGGTGCTCCATCATGGTGTCATTGACGAGCGTAATGCGAACGCGCTCGCCCAACTTCAAGTGAATTGGTTCGGCAGCGGAGTATTTATATCCGTCGAACCCCCAGATGAAGCGTTCCATATTTCCCGTCAGGTGCAGCACAATCTCGCGGCTCGGAGGCCTTCTGTCCGCACCGGGGTATCGGGATCGCAGGTCGGCATAGGTTAGAACGCGGCGTCCGTTGTTGCTCAGTCCATCTCCGGGATTGTTCAGTTGATCTGTCGTCATCGATGCAACTTCGACTACTTGCGGCCCCACGTGCAGATGACTTGGAGCGGAAGGCGCCATGGTAGATGGCATATTCATGGTGTGTGCTGTTGGATGGAAGGGCTGAGTCTCAGGTCCTGGCTGTGGAAACGGAGTAACTCCCGCCATATTTGTAACAATGTCTGTGTGCTCGGACTCCATTCCGGCCATCGCCGATGGTCGAGTTGCATCGTCTGACGGTCCACCCTGGGAGGACATATTCTTCATTTCCATCCCCGGCATATCCATACCCTTCATGCCATCCATCTTCATTTCACCCATTTGGGACATGTCCATGCCTTTCATGGAGTCCATCTTCATTCCCATATCCATCATGGTGCGGACAGGACGAGGGTCCATCGCAGGAATCACCGCAGTCATGCCGGGGCGTGGAGCGAGCGTGCCTCGCGCATAGCCGGTTCGGTCGAGAGACTGGGCGAAGATTGTGTATGCGGTTTCGCCGCGCGGCTCCACAATGACATCGTAGGTTTCGGCAACTCCCATGCGGAATTCATCCACCGTAACGGGGACAACATGATTGCCGTCAGCCTCCACAACGGTCATCGGAAGTCCGGGGATGCGAACATCGAAGATGCTCATTGAGGAACCGTTAATAAAACGGAGTCTGACTTTCTCCCCCTCGGTGAAGAGGCCCGACCAGTTTGCCCCCGGAGCATTGCCGTTGAGCAGATATGTGTAAGTGGCGCCGGAGATATCGGCGATATCATTGGGGGTCATGTTCATGCGCCCCCAGGCTAGCCGCTCTGTAAGTGCCCGATGGAGGCCGCGTCCCTTCACATCCGAGAAGAACTTCCCCAAGGTAGGTCGATGGTAGTTGTAATAGTCGCTGTCCTGTTTGAGATTGCTGAAAAGCGCCTCCGGATTGGAGTCGCTCCAGTCAGCCAGGAGAATTGCGTATTCTCTGTCGTAATGGAATGGCTCTTTCTCGCGAGGTTCAATGATGAGCGAACCGAAAAGCCCGGTTTGCTCTTGGAAGCGAGAGTGGCTGTGATACCAATAGGTTCCGCGCTGCCTCACAGGGAAACGGTAAACAAACGTCTCTCCCGGAGCAATGCCAGCGAAACTAAGGCCGGGAACACCATCCATCTCCGCGGGAATGCGCAGACCGTGCCAATGAATCGAGGTGGGCTCTTTCAGCTTGTTGGTCACCGCCACAGTAACGGTGTCGCCCTCACGCCATCGCAGAGCTGGCCCCGGAACCGATCCGTTGATCGTAGTGGCCATGACGCGGCGTCCTGTAAAGTTCACCGGCGTGGAATCGATCGTAAGCTCAAAGTGGTCGCCTCTGAGAGCTACAGGAGAATGCGGGATGATTCCTTCGGAGGCACATACTTCATCGGTGACGAGAGCAGCACCAGCACTTGCGAGCGCTGCTCGATGAATGAATTCCCGTCGGCTCAGCCGGCTGCGCAATATCGATCTGTTCGCGCTGGGGCTGCTCTCATGATCTTGTTGGTCCATATGAACACCTGCGTATTAGAGATTCCGAGCACATCGAAGTGCTGGATGATTCTTGAAATTCAGTTCGGCGGAACAACTGCATTCGGACTCGCATGCTGGGGCGCCGCTCCACCAGCCTGCCTGATCTTGTATTAGCACCGCCGTACATGTGGGCGCCATTATGTGAACGTATGGGGTGGGATGCGACCGCTTGATCCAACCGCGCCGGAATGAAGGTCGGCTTCGATTCGCCGTGTGTACTCCCGCGCGATTGCTGCTCTGCTGCCCGGGCCTGCCCTATTTCCAGATTCTTGAAATCCGGGATCTTTGACGCTGGCTCTAATACTTATTCATCATTTCCCGCTGTTGGAAGAGTGGTTACAGCAGCAGTAAACTTCGGCGAACACTCTGAGACATGAGACCAGGTGCAAATCGCCATGGAGCAGATAGTACTCATCCAGTCCGCCGTTGTTGTCCTGCGGACCACCTCCCCAGTATTAATGTTGGCGCCCGGCAGGTAACTGCTGGAGTTCGTGCTCTCCCTCATAGGCCGGCGTTATGGATGAGAATGTCGAGCTTTCCGTAGTGCTCGTCCAGATGTTTGCAAGCCTCGACATGTGCGGAATTGTCAGCGGCGTCCTGCGGCTTCCAAGGAGTACGTCGGATCGGCCCCGGTCCAGGAGACATCGGCCGTGGGGCCATAGGTTGAGGGCACCTTCCGGCCGAGCATCTTGAGATAAACGGTGAGTTGGGTACGATGGTGTGCCGTGTGCAGCACGCGCCGCCAGAAGATCCAGATACGCTGCCGCTCAACGTCGAAGAATGGCACCACTTCCATCCACCAAGGCTCTTGCTGTTGTGCGAAAAAATCCAGCCGGCCATACACCAGTTCGAGAAAGCGATTCACTGCGTTTTCGACGGTAACCGACGCGGGTAGCACCTTGTCAGGGGCGGGCTCCGGCGTATGGAGAAACTCACCGAAAAAGCGCCGTTCGGAGAGGAGTTGATGACGAAGGATGTCCGCCACGCTCGTGGATCGAGGATGTGGTTTGTAGTCAAGGTCGGCGTCGTTGAACTCCTTCCAGGTAGACGCGACCTTGTTCGTTTCGCTCACGTAAGTGTCTAGCAAGTGCTGGAAGACGCGGTTCACAGCACGCGGAATCGCACTATCGGGGATTGCCGTCCATTCGTAATGCACGCGGACTCCTTTGCTCGCCGCCCGATAGACTTGTCAAACCCGCTGAGGATTCTCCATCGGGAAACTTTGTAGCTGACGATACCACCGCGCGTCATGCTACATCTATTATATGTTTGTATAGGTTGTGCGACCTTTGCCGAGCAAAGAGGCTATTTGAATTATCAAGACGTGGGCGTTTCCGGAACTTATGCGCCCTGACTTTCTCCGCGTTTGCGCTACGGAGTCGACCTGGGCTACTTATCAGTTTGATACTCGGCATCGCTCGAAGCCGAAGCGAATCCAGATCCTTGGAAAACGAGGTTACGAGGACCATCTTTTAGGCAAGCGCCTGCGGCACGNNAGTTCCACTACCTCGCGGGCGGCGCCCGTACCTCCAAGTCGGCGGGTCGAGAAGTGGCAGATCGCCGCCAACTCGGGTGCGCCGTCGGCTACGCACACTGCCAGTCCGGCTCGCCGAGCCGGAGGTATGTCCGGCAGATCATCCCCCATATAGGCGACCTCTTCTTCGCTCATGCCTGCCTTTTGCATGCACTCCTCGAAAGACTCGGCCTTCTTCGCCTGTCCCAGATATAAAAAGGTGACCCTTAGTTCCTCGGCGCGCTTGGCAACGGCCGGCGAATGTCGACCGGTGATGAAACCCGTCTGAATCCCCATCGTGTGGGCGAGCGACAGTCCCTGTCCATCGTGCGCGTTGAAGACCTTCACTTCGGAGACAGCCGAAGTTCCGGAGCCGTCGGCGGCAGTCGTCGAGATCAGACAAACGCCACCATCGGTCAGCGTGCCATCCACGTCCATCAGGAACAGTTTGATCTTACGGGCACCGGCCAACACATCGGGCGAAGCGAGGTGCGCAAGGGCAATATAGGACATGTGCGATGCTCCTGATCATCTCTTGATGACAAACACGGTTTTGTCGTCGATGCGGTCAGTCCCATCGATCTGTCTCAGATGAGAGATAGCAAGCGCAGCGTCACTCGGAAGAAAAGAACAAGTGTTTCAACCGTTACCCGTGCTTGTGAATTTTCTCGCGAAGCGCCTTTGCCGCTGCGGCCGGATCCTTCGCTCCATAAATGGAATGACCGGCAACAGCGACGATGGCTCCAGCAGCATCCACAGCTTCGATGGTATCCACGCTGACACCACCGGCTATCGAACAATCTATGTCCGCTTGCTTCCCGATTTCAAGAAGACTGTGGATACTGTAGCCCGGCTGAGCCTGCTCGTCCAACCCTGCATGTAATTCAGCCCACGTTATTCCAAGCTGTTTCAATCCCTTCAGGCGGGACAGTCTGTCTTTGACCCCAATCATGTCTGCAACCACGGACTTGTTATGTNNAGTCATGATATCCGCTCCGGCGTCGAACGCGAGGTCTGCCTCCAACTCGCCTGTGTCCATTGTCTTCAGATCTGCAAACACAAGTTTCTTTGGATATGCGGCTTTCACATACCTCACTACGCTAAGCCCCTCCTGCTTGATGAGAGGTGTCCCAAGCTCGATGACATCGACATAGGGTCCCACCTTGTGCAGAAGAGTGAGGGCATCGCAGGTGGAAAGAAGGTCGATCGCTACCTGAAGTTTCATCGTTGTATCGCTCCTGACTTATGGTTTGTGTTATTCAAGGTTTGCGTGCCGCTTCCAAAGCTCCTTCGCGGATTGGCCGCGCTGACGCCACATCTCGTGAAACATGATGTCCATCAGCAACAGAACCGTCTGCTCGAAAAGCGCACCAGCGTACTGGATTGAAATCGCGCCACGATCGCTGTGCTTCACTGCGGCGGGGATTGTGAGAATCGTACTGGCCAGNNCGGCGCGGACGGGGCTGGCGGTGGTCCCCGATCCTGACGCGACAACCAGAAGGTCGCCTCGCTCAATCGCCGGGGTGACGACTTCTCCGACCACGTAGACTGTCAGGCCGAGATGCATCACCCGCATCGCAGCCATTTCAAGGGCAAGACCACTGCGGCCCGCCCCGACGAAGAACACTCGACGGGCAGTCAAGATGCACTGAACTGCCGAATGAATCTGTACTTCAGACAGAGCCGACAGGGTGTGCCTTAGTTCGTCGAGAACAGAGGTACAAGTGGTCGAGATAAGTGGTGAGCCCTGAGTCTCCGTGCTGACCTGAGCCTGCATGGATAATTGTTCTCCTGGTAGCAGATAATTGCGCCCTCACACTAGCTGACGCTGGTAGCACCCAGCAGGAACACCCTGCAACGGGCGACAATCACTCAATGGTCCGATGTCGAGTCGTTCTGCNNCGGCTTCGTCTGGCCGCATTTTCGTCCGCAACGCAGTCCGCCCGATGGTTTATCACAGGTTCTAAAGAAGGCCGTGGGGATCAAGGACAAACTTCTCGGCTGTTCCCTTGTCGAACGCCGCATAGCCTTCGGCGGCGTCACGAAGAGGAAGAACCGTGGCATTTACGATTTTTGCAATGGGCAGGCGATCATGCAGGATGGCTTGCATGAGCTTGCGGTTGTACTTCAGCACCGGCGTCTGGCCAGTGTAGAAGCGGTGAGATTTCGTCCAGCCGAGGCCGCCGTGGCGAGACCGACAGGACCTGCGCCGGCGACGTAGACCGTGAAGCCTACGCCTACTCCGGCGTTGACGGCGCCATGGAAGCCGGTGGGAAGGATGTCGGAGAGCATGGTCAGGTCCTTGATTTTTGCCATGGCCTGGGCTTTGTCTGGGAACGGGATCAGATTGAAATCGGCGTAGGGGACCATGACATACTCGGCCTGACCGCCGACCCACCCGCCCATATCGACATAGCCGTAGGCTCCGCCGGAACGATCGGGATTGACGTTGAGACAGACGCCTGTCTCCTGCTCGCGGCAGGTACGGCAACGGCCGCGGGCGACGTTGAACGGAACCGTAACCAGATCGCCCTTCCTGATGTATTCGACGTCTGAGCCGAGTTCGATCACCTCGCCGGTGATCTCGTGACCCAGCACCATACCTGTGGGAGCGGTGGTGCGCCCGCGGACCATATGCTGATCGGAGCCGCAGATGTTGGTTGAAACGACCTTCAGGATGACTGCGTGTCCGATCTTTTTGCCGGCGGGATCCTGCATCTTGGGAAAGTCGATCGACTGTACTTCGACTTTGTTCTGTCCGAGGAAAACTACTCCGCGATTTTCAGCATAAATCAAACCTCCTCGTGCAACGGTTAAGCGTGTTACGGTTCATAGACGGCGTGATTGCGCACACTCAGCACCTTATCGACTTCGCCGAAAGCGTACCGGCTGCCGTGATCGCAATGAGCGGACACAGCTATCTTCATTTGCATTTCGCCGGAGCCAGGCCGCCTTCCCGCCGGATCATTTAGCTGCGGGTCGCTTCGAACAGGAACCAGATGCGCCGCTCGCTTTGATCAATCCAGTTCTCGAGAAGGCTGGCAGTGGCAACGTCCCCCGCATCGTCGCAGAGAGCGTGTACCGCGCGCATGCTCGACAGCAATGCCTTGTCGTCCTCTCGAAGTTCGCTCAACATATCTGTGGGAGTTACGAACTCCGAATCGTTGTCGGGAATACGCTGCAGACGACCTATGTGTCCGATGGAACGGATCGTCGTTCCACCGATCTTGCGGACCCGTTCGGCTATGTCGTCAGTGATGGCAAAGATCTGGTCAGCGTGATCGTCAAGGAGAAGATGGTAATCGCGAAAATGGGCGCCACTCATGTGCCAATGGAAGTTCTTGGTCTT
>PMWR01000041.1 GCA_003166055.1 Acidobacteriaceae bacterium | reverse complement strand
ATGTTGACCTTGGGAACCGGTGTCGGCGGGTCAATTATTTGCAATGGTCGCCCTTTGACTGGGAGTACGGGGAGAGCGGGCCACCTCGGTCATATCTCGTTGAACGTCTCCGGACAAAAGGGTATCACCAATACGCCAGGAAGCCTGGAAGACGCGATTGGGGAATGTACTCTTACGCGGCGTTCTGCCGGACGATTTACCTCAACCAAAGTGCTCGTCGAAGCGCATTTGGCGGGAGATCCCTTTGCAACCAGAGTGTGGCACAAGAGCATCAAGTTCCTGGCTGTTGGCCTTGTGTCAATCATAAACTCAGTCGATCCGGAGAGGATCATTCTTGGCGGAGGGATTGCACGCGCGGGGCATGCTCTGTTCGTTCCGCTGCGGAGATTCATGGATGTGTATGAATGGCGTCCGAACAACCGAGGCGTCGAGATTGTCCCTGCACAACTCGACGATGAAGCGGGAGCAATTGGTTCGGCAAAGCACGCAATGGAGAATTATGAAACCAGCGGAACAGTATCTGACTAGGTGTACGGAGATAGTCGAGTGTGTACGTTTACAGCAACCTGGCATTGAAAAGGCAGCGGAATGGTTTGCGAAGACCATACTTGCAGGCCGGATGGTGCATGTTTTTGCATCCGGTCATAGCCGGATTATGGTCGAAGAGATGTGGCCGCGCTATGGATCATTTCCCGGCTTCAATCCCATCGTTGAATTATCCCTGACTTTTCACAATCTTGTTGTTGGGGCAAACGGACAGCGACAAGCTATGTTCATCGAAAATGTGCATGGTCTTGCGGAACGCATTCTGAGGAACTTCGCACTATCCTCCGAAGACTCGGCATTGGTGATAAGCTCCAGCGGGTGCAGCGTTGTATCAGTAGAAATGGCTCAGGAATTCCAGCGTCACAACATTCGAGTCGTTTCAATCGTGAGCAGCCAGCACAGCAGCCAAAGCAAGAGCCATGATCCCCAAGGAAAGAAGCTGCAAGATTTCTCTGACCTAGCTCTCGACACCGGAGCGCCCGTCGGCGATGCCATGGTGAACATTCCCGGCTTGGATACTCCGGTCGCGCCGGGGTCCACCATCGGTGGCTGCCTACTGGTCAACTGCATCAAGGCGCAGGTTGCGCTCCTCCTAACTGAAGGCGGAGCGCCTCCAAAGGTGTTGAGTGGCGCCGCAATTGTCGGCGCGGAGAGAGCCACTGAACTCTTCGAATCAGCCTATGACGAGCATGCGCATCGGCTGGCGAAGCTGTACGCCACTGTAGGCATGCGCTGAAAGCGTTTGGATAGCCGTGAAGAGGTCGAACCACTTTAGCCCATTGGAGGATTTAGATGAACCGACGCGGATTCGTGAAGCGCGGATTTCAAGCCATTGCAGTAGGCGTTTTTGGACGCGTTCAGCGGGCCAATGGGGCGACAGTACTTCTCGATTCTGGCCAGAAGGAACACCACGTTGCTATGGTAACTCCACTCTACGGCTACGATCGTTTGAAATGGTTATATATAGGATGGGAGAACGATCATCCGAAGTCGTGGACTTTCATGGGGGGCGGAGTGGCGCCGGGCCTGGGACAGATCATCCAGTACACGGCTACGGTTGACGGAACGACCTATATCCCAGACGAGTTCGCCCTTGACCGTAAATCACGCATCAAGTGGTACCTGAGAGATGGATACCTCCCGTGCCCCACCTCTGAGTGGATGGCAGGAACGCTTCGCGTGGAAATTCAACACTTCGCCAATCGTCTCTTGTCTGACAGTCTTACCGCGGTATACTCGCGCGTGCGTTTCACAAACACGGGATCCGTTGGCCGGGATGTTCGCCTCAACGTGAGTTCATTTCCCGACATAGAAATTCCGCTCTCTGGAGCGTATACGGGCAAGAGCGATGCCGGCATGTACTTCGATTTCTCAGTCCAACCGGGGGCGTCGGTCGCAAGGGACTTCGTCGCGTTTGCCGCAGGCTCTCCGGTTGCCCCCGGGGTGTTGATAGCGGCAGGTGGGTTTGACTCCAATTACGAGGCCATGGCGAAGTATTGGAACGGCCGCATGGCAGGTTTGGCGGAACCAATCAGACTACCAGTGGTTGGAATGGTCGAGATGTACAAATCCATCCAGATCACGACCTGGGAGAACATGGTCAAAAACGGGGATGATTACGAAATTCACGCGGCTCCCCGGAACCCTTTTAATAACGACAACTACGACCAGCCGTTCTCGCACGATGCTCCAAATTACGTGGACCAGTATATGAGGGAGGGAGACTTCAGCATCGCAAAGAGAATGCTGGCCAGTAAGTATTTCAAGGCCTCGAACGCCACTTCTTGGAAGGGCCGCGAGGCCATGGATCCTATCTACGAAGATACCCTCGGCAAGTACCTCATTCCTTACGCAGAGTATCTGCGTTGTACCGGAGACATCGCCTACTTTATCGTTGATGTCCGTGAAGAACTTAAGAAAGCCACGCGCAACATCCATGCGTTGAGGCGCTTCAACGACCAGGAGCATTGGGGGCTTATGGGCAAGTCGCAGGACTTCGAGAATTTTGCGGATGAAGGTGACTACCTGCTCTGCGACAATTGGTCGGCGCTCCATGGGCTTCAAGCATACAAGTATATCTGCGAGCGGATCGGAGATAAAGTTGAAGCGGCATGGGCGGCGAAGGAGATGAATGATCTGAACGAAAGTGTAAACAGGGCCCTGGCCCAGACCTGCTCACGCCGTAAAACCGACTACTACGAGGGTGCCTTCGACGATGTCACTTTAGAGCGGTATGGCGATTCCGACTATTCATGGGTTCCATACTCAGGCGCTCTAAGCACGTTTCCCTGGGGAGCCTACTTGAAAGGATTCGATCTCGGCGGCCTCTGGAAGGAAAAGTTCGACGATTCAATTCGGCATGCCTTGGCTGAGAGAGATAAAAGAGAAATACCTGAAGGAAGCTGGGGCACGTGGTGGGGACAAGTAAGTTACGGAACTGCCTACAACTGCAGTGCCGGGCTGCAGTGTCTCTACTCGGACACTTACCGGACGGAGGTAGTCAAGAATCTTGAGTTTCAGCTAGAAAATCAATGCGCACCTTATAACTGGTCTGAAGCATTCGAATATAAGGGAAGGGGTGCTTGGGTCGGAATGTATTTGCCACCTGTAAGTTATGGGAACCTTGACAGCTGGGGAGCCAGCTTTACGAAGCAGGCATTGCTCCAGGTGTGCGCCTCTGTCAAAGTCGACGGCACGGTCATCCTGGGCCGCGGCATTCCAGACTACTGGCTTGAGCCTGGAAGCGTGGTGGAGTGGGCCAATGTGAATGTGAATGAGGGCCGTCGAATCAGTTTCAGAATCACGGCAGAACGATCCGTTGTAGAGCTCCAGATATGGGGAGACGAGCGAACCGGAGAGGTTCATTTCAACCTCCCCGTTTTCAAGGAAAACGTAGCGTCGACTAGCGCGGGAACTATCAATCAGAAGGAAGGAATCGTCACCTTGCCGCCAACGACAAATGCCGTTTCAGTAATATTGCGGCATCCACCGGAAACGAAGCGGAGTAGAAATGGCCGCGTGACGGGTTCAGGAGAAGGGATCGAGACGCTGTACCCGCACCCGGCCGGATGAGGCGTTGAACTGCGATAAGGGCACAATTCATACGTCGCCGCAAAACCTGGAATGAAGTGCGACTAACTCAGCTTGAACAGGTAGTGCTAGCGAAACGACATGTTCTCCAGTGGACGATTTTTTGTCTCTGGATAGACCATAAGTACGACGATGAACAGAAAAATCATCATCAATGCGAAGAATACAAATGGCGTCGCGCCGGACCT
>PMWR01000226.1 GCA_003166055.1 Acidobacteriaceae bacterium | reverse complement strand
AAGCTGATCTCGCCTTCCTGCGTCGCATACGGAATAATGCACTGCTCCGTCCGCCTGAAGTCGTAGTTGAACAAATCCTGGAACCACATCCCCGCGATAAACAGGAAGTTCCAGCGGTCCTGGCGCCGCTTCTGAATGTCTTCCAGTGTGCGATCGCCCTTGACCGACCCATAATTCTTGCCCGTCGCGTTGAACGTCTTGTCCATCTTCTTCATCATGTCGGTGATCTTGAAGTGGGTCGGCGACTGGAACGGATCGTAGTTCCTCAGCAGCGCCAGCCCAAAGCCNNTCCTTCGTTTCCTTATCGATCATCAGCGCCATGCCGATGCCGCAATTCGGGTGGCAACCGCAGCTCAACTGGCCCCACTCCGCGCCCGGCCCGTGAATCAAATCCGCCCAGTCAGAGAAGGTGCTCATAAAGCTGATCGGGAACCAATCCCGCTCCGGCTCGCCAATCCCCACCTGGCTCTTCACGTCGTGCGCCATGTGGCTCAGCGTATAGCGCTGCGCCTGGCGCCGTTCGTCCGTAATGTCCTCGTCGCGGCCCGTAAAGCTCACCGGCTGGAAGCTGAGGAAGCTGATCTTCTTAGGGTTGTCCAGCGCAAACTGGATAATGTTTCCCACCTGCTCGTTGTTGATGCCGTTGATGATCGTCGTCACCGGCACAATTTCCACGCCCGCTTCGTGCAGGTTGTTAATCGCCTGCAGCTTCACGTCAAACAGGTTGCCCACCTTGCGGTGCGAGTTGGCCGCGTTCCCAATCCCGTCAAACTGGAGATACACATACCGCAGCCCGGCTTCCGCCGCGGCCCTGCAAAGTTCCTTGCTCTTCGCGAACTCAATCCCGTTTGAAGCCGCCTGCACCGAGTTATACCCAACCTTGCGCGAATAGGCTACAGCGTCAAGGAAGTAAGGCGAAAGCGTCGGCTCGCCGCCTGAGAACTGCACGCTCATCTGCCGCTTCGGCTTNNTGATGGTGCAGCTCCTCGTCGCCCTTGCCGTGCGCCCGCATGTCGCGCCCTGGGAAGCTCTCTTCCAGGTGCTTGAAAAACTTGGTGTCGATCGACATCACATCTTCAAAGTGCCCATGCTTGGGGCAGTCCTTCACCATTAGGATCTTGCCGTCGCGCTCAATGATCTGGGCCTTGATCTCGCCGACCTTTTCGTTCAGCAGCACTTCGTGCGGCAGCTTGCCGTCCAAAATCTGCTTCCGGATCTCCGGCACGCACTTCGGACACAGCGAGTCAGTGGTGCGCGGCCAGCCCAGCGGCGGCTTTTCCTTCTGCCAGCTCTTTTGCAGCGGTTTGTCGCTCCACTTGGGCGTGAAGGACGGGTTCTGGCTGATGCGGTTCAGGCGCTCGTAAACCACCCACGCACCCTGCGCCGCATACACCGCGGCCTTCTCGACATACTTGACTGCTTTGCGCATAAGTTGCTGTCTCCTCAAGTGATTTGGTCGCCGGCAGGTCTAGCTAGTCCAGCGTGCCCGGCTCAGGCCGGCGATATAGAACAAAATCCTGCGCCTGAAAATGCATTCATAGGTTAACCGCCCGCCCCGGTCAACCCAAACAGGGAACAGCGAACGGCAGAATAGCCAATTAAACAGCAACAACTCCACCCCGAACGGCACGCCACTGTCCGGCATCCGCCGTCTGGCCCCGCGCCGGTCGGACCTGGAAGCCACCGGTAAGTCTCAGAAGCAAAAGGATAATATCAACCAATGCCACGCCCTTGAAAGCAACGGGAACTCCTGGGAACGCCTTCCCAACGCAGACTTACCGCCGCCGAAGGCCACATCTTGGCGAGCGAATCCTTACACGGGATGGTTCACTCCCGATTAAGATGAGAACGACTTTAACTGGAATCGCTCATAATAAGAAGCGAGGACGAAATGAATTCAGAAATTCTAAAAAGAGTGGTCAGAGCGATTGCCGACGGTTCTCAGGGCGATCTGGACCGACTCGCCCTCAAGATTGTTGACGCTGAACGCAAGACAGGACACGAAAGACTCGCAAATGAGCTGCAGTCAATTCTCGTGAATACAGCACACCGGAAGAAAGTGGCACAGCGAGGCCTCCTCGACGCCCCGACGCTTTCCGAACTCCCAACGAGCAAAAGAAGCGGAAACGCGCTTGCAACGTTAATTCCAAGGGAAGCTCTCGAACACCATATGGTGCTCCCTGGCGAAATCGAATCTCGATTCTCGCGAATCGAGAGCGAATACGCAGCTCGCGAGAGGCTTCGCGTTCACGGCCTAACTCCTCGCAGGACAGTCCTGCTTCATGGCCCCCCAGGATGCGGCAAATCACTCGGAGCGAAGCGCTTGGCCTGGAACACCGGACTGCCGCTTTTGAAGATCAACTTCGATACACTTATTTCCTCTTACTTCGGTGAATCGGCGACAAATCTCCGCGCCATATTTAACATGGCGAAGGAGACTCCGTGTGTATTGCTGCTTGATGAGTGCGATTTCATCGCTCGATCGAGAAGCACATCCAAAGACATTGGGGAAGCTTCACGGATCGTGAATTCGCTCCTTCAGCTAATGGATGATTACGATGCGCCAGGTTTGTTGGTGGCTACAACCAATGTTGAATCATCATTGGACGAAGCCATTTTCAGGCGATTCGATGAGGTCTTTTTGGTTCCCCCTCCGGGTAAGGCTGAGATCGAGACACTTCTCTTCGTAACTCTTTCCGGTATGGATGTTTCGCAACAGATCGACTGGGCTCCGATAGTATCTGAGCTGTTCGGGGCATCTGCTGCGATGGTCGTCAAGGCCGCCCAAGACGCAGCAAAATCTGTTGTGCTCAGCGGTCGAAAGTCCATTACAGAAAATGATCTTCGGGAGTCAATTCTCGAGTTGAAGAGGACTGATCGCGCCGTGTAAGGAGGGCGTTTGCCGACTCATGGGTTTGAACATCTACCGCTCGTTCTGCGCAAAACGGGACCTGCTCGTCTCACTGGAGGCGGCGAAGCAAATCCAACGTCCGCCGCCAATCGCACAAACCGCGGAGGACACGCTCAAGATTTGTCGGGGATGGCCACTGCTTGGTCCAAGGAGTGGAAGGCTCAACAAGAAGTACGGGCTGAGAATGATCTCCCAGCACTTGGCGCTGGTATCCCACTCCTGCTAAGGATCGACCCAAGCCTTGAGATCGATGATATTCGGAAGCGCTTTGATTTCGAGGTGATTTCCGAACAAGATGATGGCTTTGTCATTGTCGCATCTGCCGACATCTCACTGACAAAGTTCCAAGAGGTTATCGAGGCATTCGCGCGTGAAGAGCGCGGTTCCGCAGCCGTTGCCCAGGTTCATGAACTGAGAGCCGACCCACAGCAGCAAGATCGCTTGAGCAGGATACTATCCGAAACCCTCCTTGCAGCGTGGGGAACAATTGGAGATGACGAACTGTTCATAGTCGACTTTGGCATAGCTTGCGTCGGCAACTGGCAGATTCCAAACAAGCCAAGCCGTGGACGCCGCACCGATGCCGCGTGGGCGAAGGTTGACGCGGACTGGGCAAAAGCACGGCAAGATGCTTACGACAAATGGGGCGATCTGCATGAGAGCCGCGCGGAAGAAGCGGATCGAATCTTCCGGGCATATGGTGCTGACATTCTGAACGACATTGAAGGTAGTAGATACGATGCCCCTTCCCTACCCGACAGCTTTACCCTACGAGTGAGGCTCAATGGCCTAGCACTAAAAGACTTCGTGCTGAATTATCCCTATCTATTTGAAGCCACAGAGCCCGATGACATCGAGACTCCGCAAGGCCAGCGCCGAGCAGAGCAAGAGGAAACTGCCGAGCTTGGTTTGACTATGCCATCAGAGGATTCCGCTGCAGTCTGTGTGATCGACTCAGGAATTCAAGAGGGACACCCGTGGCTTGCCCCCGCAATCGACGCCTCCTCATCCAAATGCTTCATCACGAACCGAAGCGTTACAGATGTGGCAGACGAATTGAAGCCAAATGGTCACGGCACACGCGTTGCAGGTGCGGTTCTTTATGGAGAACATGACCAAGTTGGGAATACCGCAGGAGTCGGGACCTGGCTTCAGAATGCGCGAGTATTAGATCAAAGCGGGAGGATGCTTGCGAGCATGCTCCCAGCAACCGTGGTGCGAGACGTTGTGCATCACTTTCATTTGGGACCGCGACAGACCAGGATATTCAATCAATCGATTAATGGGAGTACACCCTGCAGACTAAAACATATGTCGTCTTGGGCAGCCGAGATCGACGTGCTCTCCAATGAACTAGACATATTGGTGATTCAAAGCGCGGGAAACATCAAAACTACCGGTACGGCGCCGAACATCGGACTAAAAGAGCTATTGGAGAACGGCCTGACATACCCCGGCCATTTCGCCGAACCGGTATGTCGGATTTCCAATCCGGCGCAAAGTCTTCAAGCGCTTACTGTGGGATCTGTTGCCTACGGAGCATTTACAGACCCAGACTGGGTTAGCTTTTCATCACGCACTGGAGACTCGTCAGGATTTAGCCGGGCAGGTCTGGGCATTTGGGACACGATCAAGCCTGAAGTCGTTGAGTTCGGAGGGGATGAGATGGTTTCGACGGCCACGCCGATTATCGTCTCTACTCCTCCGGTTGCAGAGTCTTGCTACCCACGATTAACGCGATCAACACTCTACGGTGGTCCATCGGTAGCACGAGACGGCGTCGGCACCTCGTTCGCCGCTCCGAAGGTGGCGAGAATTGCAGCCCGGGTTGCGACTGTCCTACCTGACGAAAGCGCATTGACATATAGAGCCTTGATTGCGCAATCAGCAAGATGGCCCGATTGGGCGGAAGCACTGACCCCAGTAGCCAAAGCGGAAATAATCAGGCGCATTGGTTACGGTATACCAGATATTGATCGAGCATCTACAAACACCGACTTCAGGACAACATTCCTTAGCGGAAGCAGGTCTATCTGTGCGGGCGGGTGCCATGTGTACCAGGTTCTGGTCCCTGATGCTTTGCGCAGACCTGCAGACGAATTCGACATCAGAATTGATGTCACACTTTCTTACGCCGCAATGCCCCGAAGAACCCGCCGCACGCACCGAGGATACCTTGCTACTTGGGCGGACTGGATGAGTAGTCGCATCGGCGAAAGAAGGGAGACGTTTTTAGCCAGGGCATTGCGTGATGAACCCCTAAAAGATGGTGAAGGCACGAGCTTCGGATGGATGATAGGAGCGCAGTCGGGCTGGGGCAAGATACCCTCTGTCCGCCGTAGCATTGGGACCCTACAGAAGGACTGGGCATTCGTGAAGTCGAATGAGCTACCGCAGGAGTTTTGCATCGCGGTAAGGGGGCATAACGGATGGAGCAGAGATCCAGAATCGGCAGCATCTTACGCATTAACAGTCACATTCGAGTCTTTGGGCGAGAAAATCCGGATTTACGAGCCCCTTCGTGCTGCTGTGAATGAACTTCAAGCTGAGGTTGAACTGGAGGAATTTGAGATCGAGATTGACGAGGCTTGACGTGTTCTGATGTCCTCGGTCTTGAAAATGGGCGCCCCAGACCGGCATATCTCCGACCTACCCGTTTTCCACCCGCGCCTTGATATCCGAGTACGCCGCCTCGATGAGCCTGCTGATTGCTGCGGCGTCCGGCTCCNNAAAGAACCCCACGTTCATGTGCGAAGTGAACACATTGACGTACCCGAACGGCGTATCGCCCAGGCATGCCACCGGGCACCCGTCATGCAGCACCTCCCGCACCTCGTCCCCGCATCGCCGCATCCCCTCAAACCACGTCCGCGCCATGTCCCCCAATTCGCCCCCATGCGCCTCCATCCACTTGTCGATAGCGGGATCGCGCACTTGAGCACCGTCGAGTCGAAACAATTGCTCTTTCATCATTTCTCCATGTTCGTTTTGCCGATAATTACCAGCAAAAAGCGCACAATTAAAACTGTGAAGAACAGAGCGCGGAATTCCCATGAACTCGACCCCATTCAAATCGGGCAATCTCCCCAAAAACAGGCACCCCCCCCTACCCCCTTTTATGATCTCTATGAAAACAAAGCACTTAGCTGTTTTTGTTTTTTAGCGCCGTTGAAAACAAATAGGTTACATACACCCATGCGTCGGAGAAACCGCCATTTTGCACTGAGATTGGGGCAGTTTTTGGCAATCCCCGAGCGCCGCAAGCCTAAGTTATCCTTCATGGCGCGGTGTTCGCCGCATCCTTATTCGCCACCTGGTTGATGATCCGCTGGATCACGACAATCTGAATGTGAAGATGTCTCGCCACGTCCGGCAGNNGAGACAAAGTTGTCGATCGGCGCTGTGGCCAGCGCGATTCCATAGCGCGACGCGGTAGCCGTCGCGTCGGTCCGCCTTCCCGGCACGTAGAGGTTGCTGATCTCGTCGTCGATCCCAAAACCAACAAGGTCGGCGTAGTTCAGCATCCC
>PMWR01000134.1 GCA_003166055.1 Acidobacteriaceae bacterium | reverse complement strand
TGCAATTAGAATCCCCCTCTCTCCGCCAGAAACCCTTCCAAGAACATCCAATGACGTCCAATAGAAGGACGTAAAGCCTAGCAAATACTATGATTTACGTCTTTTTGCGTCCAAATGCATCCGAGTGCAGCCGTGTTCTGGTGGGTGTATTTTTGGGTGTATCCTGTTCTTGAAGTGGGTGTACTTATCCTTGAACGGGGAGGAATGGACATGGCCGGATTGACCGATACGGAGATCAAAAGGGCAAAAGCGGCAGAAAAAGCCTACAGCATGGGCGATGGAGGCGGACTTTACCTCTGGGTCAAGCCGACCGGCGGCAAGTTGTGGCGCTGGTCTTATCGGTTTGAGGGCAAAGAGAAGCTCATGTCGTTGGGAAAGTACCCGGACGTTTCGCTGGCGCAGGCCAGAGAGCGCCACACCGAGGCGCGCAAGCTGCTGGCGACAGGCGTTGACCCGATGGCGCTACGGAAGGCCGAGAAGACTGCGGAGAAAGTAGCGGTCGAGAACTCGTTCCAGAGCGTGACCGCACAGTGGCTGGAGCATTGGCAGGAGGGAAAAAGCCCGCGCCACGTGGATTCCGTTCGGCGGCGCATGGCGGCCGATATTCTGCCCTGTCTTGGTGCGCGGTCCATTGCAAAGATCGAGGCGCCGGAACTGGTCGCGATGGCCAACGCAATTCAGGATCGCGGGGCACGGGATATTGCCAAACGCGCTCTGGAGACCGTGGGACAGGTTTTTCGCTACGGAATAGCCCACGGTTATGCCAAACGCAATCCGGCCACCGAAATTCGCCCTAGCGACATACTGAAATCCATACCAAAGACCAACTACGCCCGGATCGACGCAAAGGAACTTCCGACCCTGCTGAGACGCATCGAGGTTTATCAGGGAAAGCAGGTCACACGGTTGGCGATGAAGTTGATGGCCACGACCTTTGTGCGCACCACCGAATTGATTGAAGCCAAATGGGCGGAATTTGACTTGGAGAATGCCCGTTGGGACATTCCGGCAGAGCGCATGAAAATGCGGACCCCGCACATTGTCCCGCTGGCAACGCAGGCATTGGAAGTGCTAGAGATGTTGCGTGACTTGGCTGGAGACAGCGAATGGCTTTTCCCCGGCGACTTCGATACTGCCCAACCGATGAGCAACAACACCATTCTGGCGGCGTTAAAGCGCATGGGGTACAAAGGCCGCATGACCGGCCACGGCTTCCGTGGTTTGGCGTCCACCATTCTGCACGAGCAGGGTTACGCGCATGACCATATAGAATTGCAGCTTGCTCACGCTCCCCGGAACGCGGTTAGCGCGGCGTACAATCATGCCCTTTACCTGGAGCCACGCGCCAGGATGATGCAGGACTGGGCGGACTTTCTGGAGCGTGCCCAGCGCGGGGGCAAAGTGCTTCCCTTCCGTGGAACTGCGGCGTAGCCATCCAGTCAACTCGGCCGGCAGAGAATCAGGCCGCGCCCTGCAATCCAGTCCCAGATTCTGGCAAGTCGGAATCTGGCCCCGGACATCATCTTGAAGACAACGGGTTCACGCCAGCGCGCTGCCCTCTGATTTCACGGCTGACTTCTATCTGCCGGGCAATCCACTCCTCCACCTCTGTTTCGATCCAGCCGACAGCCCTGGCCCCGAGCGATACTGGCCGGGGAAACTTTCCTTCGGTCACGCGCTGATAGACGGTGCTGCGTGACAAGCCGGTGCGATCCAATACGATTGGCAGTCTCAGAATCTTCTTCGGCATCCTCTTACCTCGTTAGTTGGGTTGCATCTAATTTGTGCACGGCGTTACTGAGCGCACCCACCACAGCATCCGTCAGATCCGCCTGCAAACTAGCCACTGCCAACCTTCCTTCAGTCGCGTATTTTGTCTGACTTTTCTGCAATTGCCCTGCACGGTTATGTCGTTCTTGTCCGGAACAACCTCAGTTGTATCCATCAAAAAGACGTGGTATAGATGGCCGCTCGGCAAGAGCATCATGTAGCCTTATCAACGAACGTTGAGCACTATGCGACGCAACCATTCGATTCTGTGCGTCGCCTGTTTTGCAACCCCCAACGCAATCCTTGCTGCCCGTTCGACTGAGTATTCGCGCCATGCATCGCCCCTTCTTACAGCGATACGTCCGGCTTCATTGCCAAATGTCGACGCGTTTCCGAAGCACGTGTCGAAGATTGTGACTTCCCTTTAGGGCCCTCGATTGCCAACACACCTTCAGTCTCCTCATTCAATTTCTTCATGGAGCCCGACAATGCTGTTGCGGTGATTCTCAAGCCATTCTCCTCAAAAATACTGACCAGCATGTTGAGTGAGTATCCCCGTCTCCGCAACTCACACAGTTCAGGAAATACCGCCCGTACAACCCCGCCGATCATGTACGAAGCGGGTTGCGGAACGGGTTCATTCGCCTTTTCCTTGAGGAATGTACGAAGCCCCTCAAGATCATGAGATGAGAGCACCTACACCCTACGACGATCTTCATTCTCCATACACAAGCATGATACTTTATTGCTGTGAATGATGTCCAACATGTATGATGCTAGCGATAGGAAATTGGGTAGAAGTGACGGCAAGATGGGCGCTGTGCGCACAAAACCCCTTCGGGGTTCCGCGCACCCACCACCATTTCTCCAATCCGCC
>PMWR01000212.1 GCA_003166055.1 Acidobacteriaceae bacterium | reverse complement strand
AAACTACATTGGCAAGCGGTCCGCCTTCGTTTACGCCGCAACAGCTTATGCCGATGTGGGTGACTTCAAAGGTGCATTGCTGTGGGCGGCGAAGGCCGTCGAAATCGTGAAGCTAGGCCACGACGGCAACTCCGGAAGCAGCGCCGCTTACTCCACCAAGGGAACGATCGAAGGGTTGATGGGCGATTATCAGGCAGCGGATGGCGACCTCTCATTGAGCGAGGATTTTGGCCGGAAGGAGGTCGTCTCAATGGGAGGCGATCCGAGCCTCCGGCAACATTATGCAACGCCTCTTGTTCGTGACTTGCGCTACCACGCTCTGATACTTCAAAACCTGAATCGCCCCGAAGAAGCGCAGAAAAAGCTCGACGAAGCTGCTCAATTGATGAAATGAATCCTAGGAATCAAATGTCGATGGGTTTCGCACTATGAAGCTAGGCCTAATCGCCGGCAACGGGCGCTTTCCGTTTCTGCTGCTGGATGCGGCGCGCGCGCAGGGCTTCGCCGTCGTCGTTGCGGCCATTCGCGAGGAAACCGATCCCGAAATCAACCATCGCGCTGCTGTCGATGAAAAAATCACCGTCCACTGGCTTTCACTCGGCGAGTTGTCGCGCCTCATCGAGCTCTTTCACAAGCATGAAGTAAAAATCGCCGTCATGGCGGGCCAGGTAAAGCACAAGCAGATCTTCTCCAGCATCCGTCCTGACTGGCGCCTGGCCAAGCTGCTGCTCAACCTGCGCACGCGGAACACAGACATGCTGCTCGGCGCTGTGGCCAAGGTTCTGGGCGACGAGGGGATCGAGCTGATCAGTTCCACCGCCTTCCTTGAACCGCTGCTGGCCCAGGAAGGCGTGCTGACCGCGCGCGCTCCAACAGACGACGAGCGCAAGGACATCGAGTACGGCCTTGGCGTGGCCCGCGCCGTCGCCGGCTTCGACATCGGCCAGACGGTAGTGGTGGCCGCACAGGCCTGCGTGGCCGTCGAGGCCATGGAAGGCACAGACGAAACGATTGCTCGCGCCGGCCAGCTGATGCGCACGCTCGGCGGCGACGCCTCGACCTTGGAACGGCGGCTGACCGTGGTCAAGGTCGCCAAGCCGAATCAGGACATGCGTTTCGACGTCCCGGTCATCGGCATCCGGACTGTGGAGGCGATGATCGAGGCGGGAGCCAGTTGCCTCTCCGTCGACGCCGGCCGCACCCTCCTCTTCGAACGCGAGGCGCTGCTCAGCCGCGCCAATCAGGAAGGCATTGCCATTGTGGCCACTCCGCGTTGATACTAATGACCGGGACACGCTTCGAGTCCCGGACCACCCTTTCCCCGTCGAATCTATTGGAGGTCCCCAGTGAAAATGCCAAGAAAGCCCGTTCTCTTCGCCCTGGCCGCGATCCTTGTACTCGCGGTTGCATTCGTCACAGTTCATGCGGCTGACGAACAAGTCATGCCCGCTGTCGGGCAGGCCGCGCCCACCTTCACCCTTCCCTCGCAGGATGGCTCCCACATTTCGCTCAAAAGCTTCCGCGGCAAATGGGTTGTCCTCTACTTCTACCCCAAGGACATGACCAAAGGCTGCACCATCGAAGCTCACAACTTCCAGCGCGATCAGGCCAAGTTCGATGCCGACAACGCCGTGATCCTCGGCGTCAGTGTCGATACTCCCGATAGCCACAAAGAGTTCTGCACCAAGGAAGGACTCACCTTCCGCCTGCTTGCCGACCCTGCGCATAAGGTAGTGGACGAATACGGTTCGCTGGGCCACTTTGGCCCCATGACCATCGCCAACCGCAACACCTTCCTCATCGATCCAAAGGGAAAAATAGTGAAGGAATGGACCAAGGTTGACCCCCAGGTCCACTCTGAAGAAGTGTTGGCGGCGCTGGCCGAGTTGAAGAAATAGTTCGATCTGAGGAGTACGCCGAAGCGGCCCCGGCGACGGGGCCGTGTTCATTGCAGGATGCTATGCGGACCAGGTTCGCGGAAAGATATCGCAACAAGCTAAACGGCTCCTGAGTACAGACGCAAAAACGCCCGGCAATCAGCCGGGCGTTTTTGCTTGCCTTACGTTGCCTTGTTGCCTTTACTTCTTGGTTGCTTTCTTCGCGGCTGCCTTCTTCGCAGGCGCCTTCTTGGCCGCCTTCTTCGCCGGAGCCTTCTTGACAGCTACTTTCTTCGCTGCTGCCTTCTTGGCTGGCGCCTTCTTTGCTGCTTTCTTAACTGCCAACGGTTTACCTCTTTTGGTGGGTTTGCTGGCGCGCTTGATCACCGGGGCCTTCGTGGCCGCGGTCTTTCCGCCTGTTGCGCCAGTGCTTCTTGGTTTTACGGCGGACTTCTTTGCGGCCTTTTTCGCCACAACTTTTTTCGCGGCTGCCTTCTTTACCACAGCCTTCTTGGTTACGGTTTTCTTCGCCGCAATCTTCTTCTTTGCGGCCTTCCCGGCTGGGGCTTTTGCCGCCGCTGTCTTTCCGCCCGTGGCGCCTGTGCTCTTCTTGATTGGACCGGGTTTCTTGACGGGTTTCTTTTTCTTCGCGGCCTTCTTTTGGGCCGGCTTCGCTTCGGGTACTTCCACAAACACGACCAGGGTCTCTTCAACCACTGGTTCATCGTCGTCCGAAGAAGTCAGCACACTGGAGGTTTCCACTTCTTCATCTTCTTCGAAGTCCTCTTCGTGATCGGGGTCCAGCTCTGCGGGCTCCCCATCGTGGTTGCCGTCACTCATCGCATACATTCCGAACACTTCTTCCATCCGATTGCCTCCAGCGGCTTGCCGCTGACATTGTTTCGTCTTTTGCATCTTCGCGCCGCGGATACATGCAATCCGCTTGCGAACGCAATTGTACTTCTAGATTGCACGCAAATGATAGCAATTGACAAGTATGTAATGAGGTCCCCGTCTACTTTTGTTTCTTCTGAGCTAACTTTTTCTTCGAGGTGGCCGTCGCCGCATGAGTGTTCTTCGCACTCGACGAGCTGCTTTTCTTCACCGCTCGTTGAGGCGCGGGTGCTTGCATGGAGGTCTTCGACGAGGCCTTTTCATGCGGCTTTGCGCTGCCTCTCGCGCCCTTCGCACCGGAAGATGCGCGCTGACGAGTGCGCGCTGCGGTACCCGGCGCACTCGCAGGTTCGGCCACGTGCAGGCGACGGCCAACCTCCACCTTGACGCCTTCGATTCTGTTCCAGCGGCGCAACTGATTCAGCGAGACGCCGAACCGATCCGCAATGGTGACCAGGGTATCCCCTCTGCGTGCGGTGTACATCAGCATGCGCGTGGACGGCGCGAGAGTGGGCGCCAGCGGCACCACGAGACCCTCCATCCCTGCAATGCTCCTGCTCTCTCCCAGTTGATTGGCAGCGGCGAGTTCTCCAACCGAAACGCGATAGGTGCGCGCGACCGACTCAAGCGTGTCGTCGGAGACCACTCGATGATAGCGCCATGCGTTGCGCTTGCCTTCGGGGATGAGGGCGATTTGCTGCTGAAACAGCGTGGCTGTGCCTGCAGGCAGGTGCAGATCGAACGAAGCGTCCGGTGGCGTGACCATGCGCAGCAAGCTGGGATTCAGCGCCATCAACTCATCGATGGGTGCGCCGACGATGTCGCCGACCAGGCGAAGGTCGACGGAGGAGTTGATAGTAACGGTGTCAGTGAGCACGGGAGGATCGAGCGTCACTTCGTCGAAGCCATATTGCGTGGGATGATTGGCAATGATGATGGCCGCCAGGATTTGCGGCACGTAGTTTTTTGTCTCCGCGGGAAGATTGTTGCGCCTATAAAGTTCCCAGAAGTCCGCGTAGCCGGTCTTCTGCACCGCGCGTTGCACATTGCCCGCGCCCCAGTCGTAACCTGCCATCGACAGATACCAGTCACCCAACTGGTCGTAGATGAACTTCATATAGCGGGCATAAGCACGCGTTGATTTCTCTGGATCGAATCTCTCGTCCACGTAGGCATTCCGAGCGAGGCCGTAGTTGCCATGGGGCATGAATTGCCACATGCCGCCGGCGCCGGACTTGCCATTGAGCGCTCGCGGCTGAAAGCCGGACTCCGCAACTGCAAGGTAGATCAAATCCTGGGGCACGCCTTCTTCGGCCATGACGCGTTGGATCATCGCCTTGTAACGGCCGGCGCGCTCAAATGAGTGCAGCAGCGTGTTGTGCCCGCGCTGGGTGTTGGCGAAAAAGTTGATGTAGGCGGCAACGTAGTCGTTCACCATGAGTGGCAGATCGGACTTGGTGGTGGCCAGCTCCGTCTTGGCTTTGGCCACGATATTCGGATCCACTTCGAAGGTCACGTCGCTGGCCACGTCGGCGGGAGTGGGCTCCGCCTGGGGCACAAAACCGTTGCCTTGCTTGAGCGCCTCCATCTCCAGCGCATTCACGCCGTCAACGATTTTGTCGAATTCGTCCTGCAACTGTTCGTTGCTCTTGATATCGAGGCCGCTTGACAGCATCAGGTCCACGGCGCGATCGAATTCCACCTTGGCTTCGGGCAGGTTTCCTTTTCGATAGTCCTGCTCACCACTGCTGTATGCGGCTTCAACCTGCTCGATGAGCACCCGCACGCGCTGCTGCACGGCCGTCAATGGCCGCGCAGTCGTGGAAACCTGAGTTTGTGCTGTTTGTGGCTGCTGCGGCGTGCCCGATGGCTGCGCAGCCAGTTGCGAGGGATCGCACCCCGCCAGCATCCATGCCAGTGCGACCGGACCAACGAGACGATACCAATTCTTACGATTGCGCATGAAAGGATGCGGCCGCCATGAGCACGTTCAGCCGACGGAGGGCGCTATCCCGATGATAAGCTATGCCATGGAGACAATGCGCGCGGAACGGCGCAAATGGCCTCTTTCATCGACCCCCGCATGGACGCACGCTTCCTTCGCAACTTCGCGATCATCGCCCACATCGA
>PMWR01000135.1 GCA_003166055.1 Acidobacteriaceae bacterium | reverse complement strand
CTCCCCCGTCAAAGCAAACTGAAAGGCGAGGGGCGTCCTGTTTCAGCGCGAAAGGTTAGATTGCGGATCGATTGCACATATGCCATCATGTGTGAATTCAGCGCTTTCCCTGTTTGGCCCCCCTCCAAACACTGCAAGACTCAGGTTCGGTCACAGTGGAGCACTACAGCATGAAGCCACGCAGCATCCTCATCTGCGCCATCCTCGGCGTCTGCCTCGGCGCGGCCCAGGCCCAGCCCGTGCCCACTTACGACTCCCTCATCCAGCAGGGCAAAGTGCAGCTTCAGGCCGGCAACTCGGCCCAGGCATTGGCCTCCGGCCAGCGTGCCATCCAGCTCGACGCCACCCGCTGGGAAGCTTACGCGTTGGCGGGCGGCGCGCTCATGAACCTCAAGCGCTACGAAGAAGCAGAAGACCAGTTCAGCCATGCCATCGATCACGCCCCAGCCTCCAAGCAGGAAGGTCTTCGCAATCTCCGCAAGCAATGCGTTCTGGCCGAGACAGGAGCAACGCCCGCGCCAGCCCAACCCGCTGCACCTGCCCAACCGGCAACCACCACCCAAGCCGAAATCGTCCTTTGGAAGACCATCGAGAACAGCCAGAATTCGGACGACTTCAACGGCTACCTCACCCAGTACCCAGATGGTGCGTTCGTCATCCTCGCAAAGAATCACCTCAGCGATCTCGAAGCCGCCAGGCAAGCTCAGCTTCAGCAACAACAGAGGCTCGTCGAACAAAGCGATCAGGACGCAAAGGAGGGCGTTTGGACCGACCCGGCCACGCATTTAATGTGGGAAAAAGATGGCGGCAAAGCGGTTGGCTCGAAAAACGCTCCAGACTATTGCAGCAACCTGCGGCTTGCTGTTCATAATGATTGGCGGCTGCCGACTCTTGACGAGTTGCAAGGGGTTTACGACCCAGATGTCAGCCGATCAATAGAGCGGAGCGTTCACATGAAGGGCGGCCTCAATACAGGGTTCTTCTATGTTTGGGGAACCAATGATTGGTATTTCGACTTTCGCAGAGGCTTGCGTACCGAGTACGCTCGCGCTAGGCCAGACAAAGTACTTGCGATCTGCGTGCGCAACGGCAGCGGTTGACTGCCGCTCTTCCATTCAAATTAAGAGATCGGGGCACCATATGAAAATGCGTGCAGTCTTGTTGTTCTCGACGTTGGGTGTTTGCTTGTGCATGGGCCATGCCCAAACCGGCGCGAGCTATGACGCCCTCATCCAGCAAGGCAAAACCGAGCTTCAGGCCGGCAACTCGGCCCAGGCGCTCGCCAGCGGCCAGCAAGCCGTCCAGCTCGACGCCGCCCGCTGGGAAGCCTACGCCCTCGCCGGCGGCGCGCTCATGAACCTCAAGCGCTACGAAGAAGCCGCCGATGCTCTGAGCGAATCAATCAAGCACGCCCCACCGGAAAAACAGGACGGCCTCCGCGCCCTCCGCAAACAATGCGCGCTTGCCGAAGCCGGTGTAACTCCGACTCCCCAACAGCACGCCGCTCCACCCCAACCCGCCGCCACCTCCCAGGCCGAAGTCGTCCTCTGGAAAACCATCGAGACCAGCACTAGCCCGGACGACTTTAACGGCTACCTGACCCAATACCCGAACGGCGCGTTTGTGGTTCTGGCCAGGAAACACCTCAGCGACTTGCAACAGTTGCAGATGGCCCGGGAAGCAGCCGAAAGGGCCAAGCTGCCGGTCGAGACGCCAGCCCTTGGCGGGACCTTGATCCGATATCAGGGTCAGATGTTTCTCGTCTTCTCCAATCCTCAAGTCAGCGTGCCAATGTTCTTTGCTCAGTCCGGGGGCGAGCGTTGCGTGCTGGTCTTTGGGACCTATAGTTACAACGGTGATGCTCGCGGATTCGTTGCATTCTTCCGCGATCATGTCATGATGAGCCTGCATGGCGTCACCGTGACACACTCCTATTCAGACTTCGCAGCCAAGGAGGCCGGGAACCAAACCCTGGTGACGATCAGACTGGTAAACAAGGAGAATCTGTTTCCAAAGCACAAGGATTTCGAGGTTGACCTTGCGATTGACTCGAAAGGAATTTTTCGGTTAATCGAAAATCTGCAAAGCAACGCGGAGGACACGCTGCATTCGATCCCCGGCCTCTCCACGCGGACAGCCCTCCCTGACGTGCAATCTTTTGGAGACCGTCAACCTTACTTCTGGGATTCCGCAACTCACCGGCCGTATCAGTGAAGAGAACAATGCTAGTCGTGGTCGCCACACAGAGGATCGTTTATGCTTTGAAAGGGCACGGCTTCAGCCGTACCGCAGGCGCCCCGGAATGAGCGGGGCTTTAGCCCCTCAGGGATGGTTTCAGGCACTTCTCCTTGAACTCGGAACCGTTTGAAAATGACTTTATTTGCGGTGGCCTGCACTGGAACGCGATAAAGATAGGGGAGCTTGCTCATTGCCCAGCCATCGGAGTAGTACCAGAACGGAGGTTCTGTGAACAAACTCGCAACCATCGCACTCCTCAGCGTCGCAGCCGTCCATGCCCACGGCCAGATGGCCGCGCAGTATCTGGCTGCCGCGCAGGCCTATTTCACAGCCTCGGCCCAATGCAAAAACCCCGTCGGTGCAGCCTGCATGATGTCGAATGGCCGATATAACCAATGCCTTGCCGCTCAACTTGGCCCTGGTGGACCCGCCAGTTGCCCTGCTCCCAGCTGCTCTACGTCTTGCGTGGGCGGCGCGGGCGGCGGCGTGGCTGGAAGCACCGGAGCCAGCAAGCTGGCGAACACCATCAACAACGGCATGCAGCTTTATCAGCTGGGCAAAGCCTTCGGGCTTTTTGGCAACAACAATTCACAACCCGCTGCTCCAGCGGACACAGGTCCCACGCCCGAGCAGTTGGCTGCCGAGGCCGCAGCTGCCCAGGCGGCGCAGCAGCAGCAGATCAACGCCGACGCGGCCAACATTCTGAACGAGGCAAATAGCCTGGTCGCCGCCGACAATACCGACTCGTCACAGAACCCACCAGACACTACCGCTCAGGTGTGTGCTCTGCTCGGTAATTGCGCGCCAACCATCAACCAGGTCACAGGATCGAGTCCGTCCTGCGGCGCCGGGCCGGCGGTCAACGCTCCGCCCTACAATCGGCAAATGTACGGATGTATTGAAAGGGACGACTATTGTCCCGGTACCTATGGAGCTATCCCCGTTATCGACCCCGGCACGATCTTTCCTTATCCGTTTTCCAATTTCGTCAATAAGTGTGGCAAAACAATCTCCTTAGTCAATACCCTCCCCGGTTATGCAATAGGCCCCGCAAGTCTAGGCCCAAACGTAAGCACGTCCATAAATTGGTATGACGGAGTCATTCGACCTACTCACATTTTTGAGTGCGAATTCCCGAAACGTCCGGCAGTCCTATCAGGAAAAATCTATGTGGACCCCTCTTTTACCTCGGCCGGCTTTGACTGCATAGACTCTACGGCGTTTTTGCTTCAATTCTGAACTGGCGAGTCGTATATCCACAGCTTCATCGCAATGGGCAATCGGGCGACACATACCTACCCCCGCATTGTCACGCCGTGTGCCCCACAGCCTGTCCTGAGCTTGTCGAAAGCCTGCCCTGAGCCTGCCGAAGGGGGGTGCTCCTGAGACACGGGAGAGCAAAGAGGCGCCAGCGCGAGCCTCCCGCGAGCGTCCGCCCCGCCGCAGGCGCCCCGGAGGGGCTGGATGAGAATAGCCACAGGTGCAACCCGTGGAACGCCTTTGCAGAGACGGGGGCAGAGCGGTAGGGAGGGAGCGCCTCCTCGCCGAGGCAAGAATCGAGCATCCGGGAGGCGAATTCCTGGGTCCCGGGCGTGCAACCGGCGATTTGTCTACGATGGGTCGGCTAGCACTCCCACGCGCCTCAATCCAGTCATCTGTGGGTCCGGAACACCCGTCCAGGCAGCCAGCTCGCTTTCCCCCTGGGCAAAGGATTCACGCTCGCCTGCATCCAAGCTGGCTGGAGAGTGAACATGAACCGTTTCCTCAAGTTTGCGCCATTACTTCTGCTCGCCCTGGCGGTCATGCTTTCGACCACCGGATGCAAATCGAGTCAGGACCAGACCGCCGCCAATACCGGCCAGGCCAGCACACCGGACCAGTCCCAGGACCCCGCTGCGGCTAACCTGGCCCCCGTGTCGACAGCTGCCACCGCTGCCCCGTCCGATGCGTCCAGCGCCCAGCAAAGCGCTCCGCCGCCCGATTCGGCCGCCTACTATCAGCAGGTGTCGAACCAGGCCCCGGATGACGACGACTCGGACTATGGCGAACAGCCCGCTTACACCGCGCCCGACCCGCCGCCGGCGTTGCCCGACTACGACCAGCCCCCGGACCCCGGCGATGGCTATATCTGGACCCCCGGTTACTGGAACTACGCTTCAGCCGGCTATTACTGGGTGCCCGGCGTTTGGGTTCAGGCGCCCTACGAGGGTGCGCTCTGGACACCCGGCTACTGGGGTTCTGTAGGCGGCCATTATGGATTCTTCCACGGCTATTGGGGGCCCCACATCGGCTTCTACGGCGGCGTCAACTACGGCTATGGCTACGGGGGCACCGGCTACCAGGGAGGCTATTGGAACTCCGGTCATTTCTTCTACAACCGCGCTGTGAACAATATCAATGACACCGTGGTCCACAACGTCTACAGCCACCCCGTTCCTGTGAACAACATTCGGGTAAGCTTCCACGGCGGCCAGGGCGGCATCCGGGCTCGTCCCATTCCAGCGGATTTTGCCGCGTTGCGCGAACCGCATGCCGCGCCCATGCATGCCCAGATCGAGAATGAGCACGCAGCCAGCGCCAATCGCGCCCAGTTCGCAGCCGTCAATCACGGCCGCCCAGCCAGCCTGGTTGTCAGCAAGCCGCTGGTAGCCGATCACGGCGTTCATCCCGTAGCGGCGCCTCCGCCACACAACCTTCCGGCTCCGCAACCGGGTGGCGTCGAACCTCGTGGCGCGACAGAAATGCATCCCAACGCGTCGCAACCGGCACACGGCCAACCCGGCCGCCCCGAACCAGCTCCTCACACCCAGCCGGGTCGCCCTGAGCCGGCGCCTCACACCCAACCCGGCCGTCCCGAACCAGCGCCTCACACCCAACCCGGCCGCCCTGAACCAGCACCCCACACCCAACCGGGACGCCCTGAACCAGCTCCTCACACCCAGCCGGGTCGCCCTGAACCAGCTCCTCACACCCAGCCGGGACACCCTGAACCAGCTCCTCACACGCAGCCGGGCCGTCCAGAACGACCGCCTCAGGGCACACCGCACCCGGCGCCCGCGCCAACTCCAAAGCCCAATGAACGGCCTGCGCCCGCCCCTGCGGAACATCCAGCCCCTCGGCCTGAAGCGCATACAGCGCCGCATCCAGCTCCCAAGCCGAAGCCAGAGACCCCCAAGAAGCCGGAGCCGGAGAAACCACGCTAGTTTGCAGCAGGAATTGGAAGCGGAAAAATCCTCTGCCCGTTTTGCCGATCATTACCCTCCAAAGGCGCACAATTGGAGTTGTGATGACCAGCGAACGGGCAGCCGGATTCAATATCGATGCAACAACAGGCAGGTATAACGCCAGCTCAATCTGTCAGGGATGTGGCCGGTTTATTCCGGTTTGTACCCCCCCTAAAAAACACCGCTTTTGGGCTGTGAGACTGTGAAGGCCTATTCAAACCAATCGGAATCATCAACTTACAAAGTGAAATCCCGCAGAATCACGGAATCACAGTTTCCGTGATTCTGCGGAGCTTGGCCGCCGCTGTTGGGTGACCGACCAAACCTTCCGCCGCACCATGAATCCCTCCCGGAATTCATCGTATACTGACCTCATGTCAGTCGTGCGCAACATTGCCGCCATTGCCAAGGGCATGAGCATCACCTTCGGGGAGATCTTCGAGCCCACGCAGGTTGAGAACTACCCGGACGGCAAAGGGCCTCTGCGCGGAGCGGTCTTCGAACAGCGCTTTCGCGGTGCCCATGTGCTGCAGCGAGACGAAAACGGCCTGGAGAAGTGTGTAGCCTGTTTCCTCTGCGCCGCCGCTTGTCCCTCGAATTGCATTTTTATAGAAGCCGCTGAAAACACCGAAGAGCAGCGTATTTCCTCCTCCGAGCGCTACGCCAAGGTCTANNTACAACCGCTGCATCTTCTGCGGTTACTGTGTTGAAGCCTGCCCCACCGACGCAATCACCCACGGCCATGGCTTCGAACTGGCCACCCTCAACGCCACCAACCTGGTTATGCGCAAGGAAGACATGCTGGTGCCGGTGAGCGCTTTGACAGCCGCAAAGTAGGGCTGGAACGTTCTCCTCGCGGTTGCGTCAAAACAGCGTCGTTCAGATTCTTTCTCTGTGACCTGTCGCACACTTCGGCTTCACCGGGAAGTGGTAATCTTTTTGAAAGATGATGAAGAGGATTCTCCAAATCGTCGCAGTCCTTTCCGTCGCGCTCCTTGCAGCGCAGCCGGCCCTCGCTGGCCTGAGTTGCACCATGGAAGCGCCCACAAGCATGCCCTGCGTTCCAGGCTGCGACATGACCGCCATGAGCCAGATGGGCATGGACTGCCAAATGCCTCTACAGATTGCGGGCACAGGTTGCTTCCAGGATTGCTGCCAGCGGGGTTTGCCGCAGGTTGTGGCCCAATTGGCATCCGGCGCAAAGCCCAAGGCTGCAAGGACACAGCTTGTCCTGATCGTGCCGCAAATTGCCCCTGCACTGCAGAGGTCCTTTGCAGCTACGCCTCCCGATGCAATCGTCGCTGCCGCCCCACCCCGATACATTCTGTTCCGGGTCTTCCGGATTTAAAACGCTCCTGACGTGTACGCAAACGAAGCTGCCGCAAGGGTTTACCTCACCTTGGGCATGGTTTGTGAATTGTATTTCTAACGTCTAAGGAGATATCCATGAAACGCACAATCGCTTTTCTTTCGTTGATGCTCGTTTTCTCAGTCGTGGCATTTGGCCAGACCGCAACCCTGAAAGCCGCCTGCAGCGGAAGTTGCTGCCCGGATGGCTGCGCAAAGTGCTGCACTGACAGCTCGTGCAGCAGCTGCTGCCAAGGCAAGTAATCGGACAAAGTAACAGTCCATAACCAGGGAGATCCGGTTCGCTCACTGATCCGGATCTCCTTCTTTTTCAGCGAGAGACGCTTTTCAAGTTGATTCCTCGCAGCGCGAGCGGAGAGCATCGGATTTGTCCTCCGTATATGCTAGAGAGATGGCTGTTATCTCCGAACGAATGGTCCCTTCGGTTCAGGTTTGAAACAAGAACTACGGTAGATGCCCACAAACGATGCGTCGAACCTCTTGAAATCACATGGTAAATATGACCAAACTTCATAAACACCCTCTTGAAAGAATTCTCGAAAGTCGAATCGCCATCATCGATGGAGCGATGGGCACCACCATCCGCACCTACGGCATGAAGGAAGCCGACATTCGCGGCGACCGCTTCAAAAACTCGACCAAGGATCTGCTCAACAACGGCGATCTGTTTTCCCTCACGCAGCCGCAGATGATCTGCGACATCCATCGGCGGTTCCTCGAGGCCGGGGCGGACATTATCGAGACCAACACTTTTGGCGCCACCAGCATTACACAGAGCGAATTCTTCGTCGAAGACCCGCGCGAGCACGGCGGCCGCAAGGACCCCGCATTCTATCAAAAGGTCATTGAAGACAAGTTCCTCAACGATCTGGCGTGGGAGATCAATGAGCAATCGGCGCGGCAGTGCCGGGAGTGGGCCGATCGCGTTGCCAATGAGACGGGCCGCCAACGGTTTGTGGCCGGGGCGATCGGTCCATTGACCGTGTCTCTCTCCAACTCGCCCGATGCCGATGATGCGGGGTTTCGCGTGGTGACATTCGACCAGGTCAAGGCAGCGTATGCGCACGAGGTGCGTGCGCTCATCGCCGGAGGCGTGGACGTGCTGCTGGTAGAGACCATCTTCGATTCTCTCAACGCCAAGGCGGCGCTGGTCGCCATCCGCGAGGTCTTCGATGAGGACGGCCTTGCTCAAAAGAACAAGGAGTTACCCGTGATGATCTCGGCGGCCGTCGGCCGAGGTGGCGAAACACTGATCTCCGCGCAGACAACTGAGGCATTCTGGAATGCTGTGAAGCACGTGAAGCCGCTGTCGGTGGGCCTGAATTGCTCTCTCGGTCCCGACCTCATGTATCCATTTCTTTCGGAGCTCTCAGAAAAAGCGGATGTGGCTATCTCGTGTTACCCGAATGCAGGGTTGCCCAATCCGCTTTCGGAGACCGGCTTCGATCTGGGACCGGCGGACATGGCGCGCTATCTGGGCGATTTTGCACGTGGCGGCTTGATCAATATCGCCGGCGGCTGTTGCGGCAATACGCCCGAGCATATCGCGGCGATCGCGAAGGCCCTTGAGGGCAGGCTGCCGCGCAAACTTGTGCGAATGGAGGAGGCGGCGTGAGCGAGATACTCTCATTCAAGCCTCTTCGCCTCTCTGGATCGCAGCCTTTTACCCAGCAGCCCGGCGTCTTCATCATGATCGGCGAGCGGACCAATGTCGCGGGTTCGCCGAAGTTCGCCAGGCTGGTGAAGGAAGGCAAATTCGAAGAAGCGGTCAGCGTGGCCCGGCAGCAGGTGGAGAATGGCGCCAACGTCATCGACATCTGCATGGACGAGGGCATGATCGACGGCGTCGCGGCGATGTCGCGCTTCCTGCAGTTGCTGGCCAGCGAGCCTGAAGTGGCCAAAGCCCCCTTCATGGTGGACTCGTCGAAGTGGGAAGTGATTGAGGCCGGGCTCAAGTGCCTGCAGGGCAAGGGCATTGTGAACTCGATTTCGCTGAAAGTTGGCGAAGAAGCATTTCGCCGCCACGCCGCGCATGTGCTCAAGTATGGCGCGGCGGTGGTCGTGATGGCCTTCGACGAAAAGGGTCAGGCCGCGACCTACGAAGAGAAGATTCGCATCTGCGAACGGGCTTATCGAATCCTCGTTGACGAGGTCGGCTTTCCGCCGGAAGACATCATCTTCGATCCCAACATCCTGACCGTGGCGACGGGGATGGAGGAGCACAACAACTACGGGATGGACTTTATCCGAGCGACGCGATGGATCAAGGAGAATTTGCCTCACGCGAAGGTGAGCGGCGGCGTGTCGAACGTATCGTTCAGTTTTCGCGGGAACAACAAGGTGCGCGAGGCGATGCATGCGGCCTTTTTGTATCACGCGATTGCCGCGGGCATGGATATGGGCATTGTGAACGCGGGCATGCTGGAGGTTTACGAGGAGATTGAGCCGGGGCTTAAGGAACTGGTGGAGGACGTGTTGCTGAACCGGCGGCCGGATGCGACCGAACGGCTGGTGGAGTTCGGCGAGAAGCTGAAGGCGGCGGGAGCGGACGCGGGCGAGGAAAGCGAGAGGAAGGTTGAGGAGTGGCGCAACGGGACGGTGGAGGCACGGCTGAGCCACGCGCTGGTGAAGGGGATCGATGCGTACGTCGAGGTGGATACGGAAGAGGCGCGCGTGAAGCTGGGACGGCCGCTGGCGGTGATTGAAGGTCCGCTGATGGACGGCATGGGTGTGGTGGGAGATTTGTTTGGCGCGGGAAAGATGTTTCTGCCACAGGTGGTGAAGTCGGCGCGGGTGATGAAGAAGGCAGTGGCGTATCTGACGCCGTTTATGGAGGCGGAGAAGGCGCAGATGGCCGCGGCGGGCAAGGCGGTGAGGGTGCAGGGAAAGATTGTGCTGGCGACCGTGAAGGGAGACGTTCATGACATTGGGAAGAATATTGTGGGCGTGGTGCTGGCTTGCAACAACTACGAAGTGATTGATATGGGCGTGATGGTTCCCGCGGAGAAGATTCTTGAGCGGGCGCGAGAGGTGAAGGCAGACATCGTCGGGCTGAGCGGGCTGATTACGCCATCGCTCGACGAAATGGTGCATGTGGCGCGGGAGATGGAGCGGCAGGGAATGAAGCTGCCGCTGCTGATTGGCGGAGCGACGACAAGCCGCGCGCATACGGCGGTGAAGATCGCTCCGCACTACAGCGAGCCGGTGGTGCATGTGCTCGACGCGAGCCGGGCTGTGCCAGTGACGACGAGCCTGCTGAGCGAAGAGGGCAAGCCAGAGTTTGTGGCGAAGCATCGCGCGGAATATGACGCGCTGCGCAAGGCACATGCGGCACCGCGGCGGGCGGTGGTTCCGCTGGAGATCGCGCGTGCGAGGCGGACGCCAATTGAATGGCGTGCAGAGGATCTGGCGAGGCCGGCCTTCACAGGCGTGCGCGTGCTGGAGGATTTTCCGCTGGCGACGCTGAGAGAATTCATCGATTGGAGCCCGTTCTTTCACACGTGGGAGCTGAAGGGGGTTTATCCGCGGATTCTTGAGGATGAGAAGCAGGGCGAACAGGCGCGGCAGATTTTTGCAGAAGGAAATGCACTGCTGGACCGGATTGTGAAGGAAAAACTGCTGAGAGCGCGCGGCGTCTACGGATTTTTTGCGGCGAACGCGACGGGCGACGACGTGGAGTTGTACACAGATGAGAGCCGCGCGAAGGTGCTCACGCGGGTTCATTTTCTGCGGCAGCAATCGGACCGCGAAGGGAATGAGCCGTGCCGCTGCCTGGCGGATTTTGTTGCGCCGAAGGAGACGGGGCTGCGAGATTCCATCGGAGCGTTTGCGGTGACGAGTGGGTTTGGGTTGAAGGAATTGTGCGATCAGTTCAGAGCGGCACACGACGATTACAACGCGATCATGGCGGAGGCGCTTGCCGACCGGCTCGCCGAGGCGTTTGCGGAGTGCCTGCATAAACGCGCGCGCGAGGATTGGGGCTATGGTCGCGACGAGAAGCTAAGCAGCGATGAGCTGATTCACGAGAAGTATCGTGGGATACGGCCGGCGCCGGGGTATCCGGCTTGCCCCGATCACACAGAGAAGGGCACGTTGTGGAAGCTGCTCGATGTGAAGAAGAGTGCGGGAATTGAGCTGACAGAATCGTTTGCGATGTGGCCGGGGTCGAGCGTGAGCGGATTCTACCTTGCGCATCCGGCGAGCCGGTACTTCAGTTTGGGAAAGATCGGCCGCGACCAGGCGGAAGACTATGCGCGGCGCAAGGGAATGAACGTGGCCGAGGTGGAACGCTGGCTGGGGCCGAACCTGAATTACGAGGCAGCGACGTAGGCGGCGCGCACTGGGGAAGATCGGCACGGAAGCCGACGGTTCTTTTCCAAGGCCAGGCACGGCGTTGGGGCGGTGGTATGCACCGTCCGTTGGACAAATAAACCCGTGATCGCGTTGCGCCGGACGGTTCAGCTTTCTTTTTGTCACTCCGCTTAGAAAACATTTTTAAGAAACCGCGAAACTTTTGAATCCTCCGAGGGTTCGTGTGTCTAATTGGGGATTTTCCGTTCACTGCGTCTTGCGGGAGTCGATCCCGGCGAGAGGCACAGGGATTCTTTGCCTTGGAGGGCAGTGTATGAAGCGTGTCATGTTCGTAGTGTTCTCACTTCTGCTGACGCCATCGCTGTTTGCGGACGCCAGCTCGCGGCTGATTCCGGCGGGGGCACTGGTATCGTGCACGACCGGGGACGGGAAGATCTCATCGAAGACAACTGCTGTTGGCGATCCGGTGCTGTGCAAGGTGCAGTTCCGGCGCGGCGACTTTATGCTGCCTTACGGAAGCTATCTGGGCGGGCAATTCTCGGAGTACAAGGATCCGGGACACTTTGTTGGCAAGGGCTGGATGGAACTGGACTTCGACCGGCTGTACGTGGGCGATACAGTGGTTCCGATCAGCGCGAAGGTAGTGGATGTGCCGGGGTACAAGATCGATGCGCAGGGGCGCATTCTCGGCAAGGGCCATGCTGTTCGTGACACGGTGCTGTGGATGATTCCGGTGTTGTGGCCGATCGATTTGATCAATCTGCCGCGGCGCGGACCAAGACCGACACTGAAGTCGGAGACGACGCTGACGCTGCGGATGATGGATGACATTCAAGTTCCGGTGGTGCCGGAGCCGCAGCGCGATCCGTATGGGCTGTACCAGCGCGGGCCGAATTCGTATGCGCCGCAGCCCGCGCCGCCGACGCAGGCGCCGGAT
>PMWR01000054.1 GCA_003166055.1 Acidobacteriaceae bacterium | reverse complement strand
AACACATACCCGGTAAAGAGCGGACGTTCCGCGACAACTGTGCGGTCTGTCCACTTCACTCGCTCGGTGTAGACCGGCAGGTAATGTTCCACGAAACGCACTGCAAGATGCTGCGCAACTAATTTCTCATGGTTTGAGATCACATGGAGTACATGCCACGGACTGGTAAGCATGAAAGCGCTCCTGGGGTTGAATTTGCAGAGCCACAAAAAAGACAAATCACTTACCGGATGGAAATACCGGTTCTCTTTTGGTCTCACTCTTGCGAGATCCAGTGTGCTTTCTCTTCGAGCGGCGCCGGGCCTATCTCATTGCGCCCGTGAAGCGCTCACATGACCAGCACTTGTAAGTGCAGCCGATCCTCGCAGATAACTCCGCCCTCCAGGCTCAACGGCTCCCCCTGAGCCGCGCCATCGAGAAAGGTGTATCCTCTTGAGACATTCCATTTTCCCTAGAGGAACAGATAAGTCGTTCTATGCGAGTAGAAGTACATTATGCCCTAACTATCGCATCCGAACCATTAAAAATGATGTAGCTAAGCGAAAGAACACGTCAATGTACGCCACTGTGGTACGAGTGTGTCGCCAGGCGCCCGGTCACTGGACCAATAATTACACGCTGGAAGATTACTAAGTAAGTCGGGGAATAAGTCAAAAGAAGGCTAAATGCTGTAAATGGCCTTCTCTTTCATTAATCAAAGATACAACATGACATTACCTTAGTGACTATTACTTCAGTCGTCTCTGGGGGTGCGCCCAATCCAAAGCAAAGCTACGATCCAATCGGGAACATAGCTGAGGCAAAGATGTTTCCCATCTTTGCGCAAACCCAGAAGTCGCGCTTGTTTGTAAGACAAATGTAAGACATCCAGGAGTTATGCTACTTTGTAAGGCAAATGTAAGACAATGAAAACTATGCTATTGTGTGAGACAAATGTAATACACCGAGAACCTGCCTCGCCGCGCGCAGGGAAGTGGTAGTCTTGGATTTGACTCTCCTGCGCATAAAAGTTGCGCACGGAAAACATCTGCGCAACAAGGCATCCAAGGCACTGCGGAAACGAAGTTGCGCTTCCGCTGCCTGCTTTTCCGCCTTTTGCTATCCGGTATAGATGTGCGCAATCGAGCCCTGCTTGTTTCGCCTAATGGCAAGCAGCATGAGGTCGGTCATGAAAGAGAATGCCGGTCCGCAACGCAGGTTGGACAGTTGGGAGTCAATTGCCCAGTATCTGGCCAGAAGCGCTCGTACTGCCCAGCGGTGGCATGCTGAATATGGACTTCCGATTCATCGTCTTGGAGGAAACAAGGGCCCGCTTTTCGCTTATGCCGACGAACTCGATCACTGGATGAAGGACTGCGGCAAGGTTGAAACGAAAGAGGCTCCTGCAACTTCCAGTCCCGCACCCCCTGACGTGCGCTTCCTGCACGAAGAATCCGCAATGATCCTCGATTCCTTCGGGCTCAGCAACCCGGCGAAAGCCCGTTCCGCCGAATTGGTCGCCCTCGCTTTCAAGATGTGGGAAGTTCTTTCATATAGCAATCTCAGACAGATCGCCCGGATGTTTCGAGAGGCCATCGATCTGGATCCCTGCAACGCCGACGCGTTTGCCGGTCTCTCCATTACATTGATCGTCGAGGGCTTGTGGGGGCTTGTGAGCCCTCCGGCCGCATACACTTCCGCTCAAGCTGCCTTGCAGCGGACTCTGGAGATCGATCCTGAACAGCCGGAGGCATTGTGCGCGGCGGCTTGGCTCAATATGGTTTCAACGCGGGACTGGGAGGGCGCGCGCCGCGGCTTTGATGAGGCTTTGAAGCAGGCGCCTCGATCCACGCGCGCCATGGTCGGCCGGGCCATGCTTCACATTGCGGAAGGCGACCTGGAAGACGCTTCCCACCTCCTGCTCAGGGCCGTGCAACAGAGTGCGTTGAGTTCCGCTCCGATGTCGTGGAATTGCTGGAACAATTATCTGGCGGGTGAATTTGAGAACGCCCTCATCGAGATTGAGCATTACCGTGACAGCGGCCGGCATGGGCCCGTCACGGACGCTGTTGAGGCGCTGGCTATCATCCAACTCGAAGAGACGGATGTTCAGATTGAGCGCATCGAAGCGCTGGTCGCGGCTTCTCCGCATAATGATGTGCTGCGAGGCGCGCTCGGATACGCATACGGAATGGCCGGCCAGCGTCTCAACGCGAGCGAAATCCTCGACACAATGGGACTTCCGAAAGCAAAGGAGAAGAACCACGAACCCTATGCGATCGCACTGGTTCTGATTGGCCTGAATCGGATCAATGAAGCTGTGGAAAGGTTGGAGCAGTCCTATCGCGACGGGTCGCTCTGGAGTCTCGGATTTCGATCGGACCCGATCCTGACCCCGCTGCGCAACGATCCGCATTTCCGGCTATTTTTCAGCAAGGTCAGCTATCCCGTTTCGGTAAGTCTTGGTGCTGCATCTGGAGCGCTCGCAAGATACGGTGCGCAACATTCACAGCGCCGACGAGTGGAAGCTGCTTCTGCTGCCGGAGATTGAGCGGCCACGGAAACTGGAACAGGAAACCCGGTTCCGGGCCGATGCGGCCTCTGCCAAGCGTGAGGTCTGCGCGGCGCTTGAAGAACATGGAGCGAAGTACACGATTCGGATTCCTGCCAATGCGCTGAAATTTACGAGGTAAGTGTTCTTTTGATCTAGCAATCTGCTTCAATAGCGATACACTTCCATGGAACCGGTCCCGAAAACGAAGATTCCGGTGAAAATGCATGGTCAGCCAATTGAGTCATATGGTTACATCTATTCGCAAAGTGCTCCCCTTGGTGGCCGCAAGTTTTGTAAGGAGAATTCAATGCCAGGCAGTTTGTGCTCGAAGCTCGT
>PMWR01000543.1 GCA_003166055.1 Acidobacteriaceae bacterium | reverse complement strand
GCGTTCGAGCCAGGCTCGGGCTTCGAGTCGGCCGGCCGGAGTGGCCGGAAAGCTGGCGGGATTCTCATAGACCGCCCGTATCATCGATGTTAGGAATGGCGGCTGCGAGCGGGTGAGATAGTAAGTCCGATTGGCGTTGAGTACGGCTCCATAATGCTCGATCTCAAACAGGAAGTTATCTACCATTCCTTTGGCCAGGGCGGCGCGGTGATCGGCTTCCAATCCGATAACAATGAAGTAACTATCCCAGCCGTACATCTCGTTGAATCGCCCGCCGGGAACGACGTACGGATTGGGCAGATAGAGCAGGCCGGGGGTGCGCAATTCTTCGGGACGGATGTCGCCGAGTTTTTCTATGCGGCGGGGGAGCGCGACGTAGCGCACATGGCACTGCTGGGCCAGGTTGGCTAACTCGGGTGGAGCGGTTAGCTCGGCGGGAAGATAGAGCACCGGGTCGGAGGGAACCTTGACGTCGACCAGGGAGTGGCAATCGGACATGTTGCGGGTGAGCATGTCCCACGCGCCGTGAATGTAAGCGAGCGTGGCGGCCGGATCGGGCTCGGCCAATTCGCTTGGCTGCGCTGGTTTGTTTGCCTGTACGGGCGCAGGCTTGGCGCCGGCATTCTGCGCGTGAACGTTTGGATTTGCAATTGCGGCAACAAGGAAAAGCAAACAAAACAGTTTCATGAATACTCCAACGGAAATCGTTGCGAATTTCTGGAGTTTAACGCACCGGGCGCCGCTTTCGCACATCCCGGGAACAGTTCCGGCATGCTCGGTGTCTACAGATAGCACAGTGGTTTCGATTGGGAGATGCGAAGTGCCGGGGCCTCCGGCGACAGCTAAGGGTCGTTGGAGTGGTAGAGGACCTTGAACAACGCTCGCCGCGTGATTAGGCGCGATGAGCGGCCTGATCTTCTGCGCTTGTAATGCCCTGTGCGCTTGTAGACGGCACTCTGACTCCCGGCCGGCGCGGCTGAAATTCGATTCCCGGGAGGCAGGCCATGTTTGAAGACTCCACTTTTGAATCCACAGGCAGAATCCGCACCCGCAGCCGCCGCTGGATGATCGCGGCATTCGCAATCAACGGCTCCATTGTGCTGGCGTTGATTCTGATTCCACTCATTGACCCGCAGGCATTGCCTCACGTCACCATGCCGTGGCTGATTGAAGCGCCGCCGCCGCCGCCGGCTACGCCGGATCAGCCGACTCCGCAGCCGGCACATGCTTCGCAGGGCGCGGGGACTTATGCGCCGACCGTCATCCTCGCCCCGACAACGATTCTGGACCACATTGGCAGGGATGATGGGCCTTCAACCCCGCCCGGCACCGGAGTTCCAGGTTCAGACGGCCCCGGCATTCCGGGCGGCGTGCCCAGCGGATTTCCAGTTCAGCATGGCGCGCCGGTTGTGGTACTGGCGCCGAAAGGGCCGGTGCGCTTGCCTTCCACGATGGTTGAGGGGATGCTTATTCACAAGACGATCCCTGTTTATCCGTCGATCGGCATCGCCATTCACGCGGAGGGCACGGTGGTGTTGCAGGCAACTATCTCCAAATCCGGGACCATTGAGAATCTGCGCGTGCTCAGCGGTCCGCCGCTGTTGCGGCAGGCGGCGATGGATGCCGTGGCGACCTGGCGCTGCAGGCCCTACCTGCTGAACGATCAGCCGGTCGAGGTGGAAACCACCGTCAACGTGATCTTCTCCATGGGGCGGTGAAGGCTGAGTTGCGCGGAGTGCGGGAACTATCCGCCGGCAAGTTTTTCGCGGGTCAGCTCGTTCCATGTGGCGATGGCCTCGGGCATGGGCGGGCTGACTGCGCCGGGGGCGATGGGCGCGATCACCTTCTGCGGGTCGACGATGCCGCTGGCGTCACGCAGAATGCCTTTGACCCAGCCGACGGCGGCCAGGCCCTCCTTGCCGGTGAACGTCTGTTCGATGTAGAACCAGCGCTCGTCCCAGCAGACCAGGCGGGAGGTGAGATCGAACGCGGAGAACACGGGCAGGGAACGGCGGTAGGTGATCCAGACTGCGCCCACCAGCGGCTGCCAGCGCTTGCGGACGATGCGGGTGAGAATGCCAGTGCGAGCCAGCAGGTGGGTGCGGGCGTAGTCCATGATGTTGAGGTAGCGCGCGTTGTTGAGGTGGAAGTTGAGGTCGATGTCGTTGGGCCAGACGCGCATGCGGATGCGGTCTTCGTCGAGGAGGGCGAGCGCGGGCAGCGGGCGCAGATGCTGGCGGATGGCCAGCGCCGGGATGCGGACGAAGCTGATGAAGTGGGACAGGGCAGGCCTCGCGCGGTGCTGGAATCAGTTTAGAGGAATGTGCGAGTGGGGGATTTGACGCGAGGACGGTCAATTGTGCCGAGGCGCGGTTACAGGCAATCAAAATGTTGAGATCAAGATCGAATATACTTGCTTCGCATGATTCCAAAGTTTAGGTCCAGCGTCTTCGTTGGGGCCGCGTTTGCGCTTATGCTCCCGTACTTTGCTTTTGTGATTTATTTTTCACTTCGGCTTCCGCGGAATTACTGGCCAGACTGGTTTATAAACACGATTCTCATCTGGTTCGTCGCGAACTTCTTCGCCGTGATGCTCTTGGCGAGAAGAATGTTCCATAGGCGGGGAACTGCGGGATCGCAATCTGCATCACAGCCCACTGCGAGGGCAAAGCCCGCAGTGTGGATTGTGCGAATTGTGGGATCCTACCTTGTGATTGTATGGAGTGTTCTCTTCCTCAACGGAGTAAAGGGGACAATCCAAGGAAGATTAGCCCTCAGTCGTGCGGTCCCTGCTGGTGCATTTCTATTGATCTTCATCTGGGCCTTTGGATGGAGCGTGTACCGGACGTTCCAAAGGAAGGTTTAAAGCTCACAGGATACGGGGGCTGCTGCGAACTATTCAACTCTCGGTTTGTCTTTGAAAGCCTTGTTCGTATTGTTTCCTGCTCGGAGAATGCGCCACAACCTCGCCGAGAGGCATTCCCGCCGCTGGCGCGCCCTCAGCCCCATCGGTGACAATCGTTGCTGTCATGAAAACACTTTCCCGCCGTGAATTTCTTATTGCCGCTTCCGCCGCAACCGTTGCCATCGCCGCTGCACCTGCCTTTGCCGCTGGCCCCTCTGCGAAAGGGCGTCAACGCGTCTTCATTGGCTCGGGGACGCCGGATGGGATTCTGGCTTTTGATTGGGACTCGGTGACCGGCGAGTTGATGCCGGCTGGGGTCGCCGCAAAGATTGCTACTATCGATTGGATTACTTTTTCGCCGGGGCGGGAGTTTCTTTATGCTGCTTCCGAGGTTGACTCCTTCAATGGCAAGCCCACCGGCGCGGTGGCCAGTTTCAGCGTTCATCACGGCGAATTGACGCCACTCTCGGCGCAGAATTCAGCGAGCAAGGGGACCTGCCACGTAGCGCTCGACCACACAGGCCGCGTGCTGCTGGCGGCGGACTACGGCGGCGGATCGGCATCGAGCTACCTGGTGACGGATGGCAAGCTGAGCCCCGTGGTTTGGAGCGAACACTACACGGCGCATGGGCCAAATACTGAAAGACAGGAAGCGGCGCACGCGCACTTTGCGTCGTTCTCGCCGGACAACCGCTTCGCATATTTCAATGACCTGGGCGGGGATTGCATACACATCTACAAACTGGACGCGGCGACCGCGGTGCTGACGCCGGCGGGGACATTTCACTCAAGACCGGGCGCGGGGCCGCGGACGCTGCACTTCCATCCCAATGGCCACACGGCTTACTCGATCAATGAATTGGACTCGACCGTCGACGTGCTGGAGTGGCACAAAGCCGAGGGCAGCCTGACGCTGGTGACGACGATTCATCTGCTGCCTGCCGGATACACCGGCGACACGCATGGGTGCGACACGGTGATCTCAAAGGATGGCAGGTTTGTCTACTTCGCGAACCGCGGCAACAACTCGCTGTATCTCTTCCATGCCGACTGGAAGACCGGCAGTCTCACGCCGGGTGGACGCTTTGACTGCGGGGGGACAACGCCACGCAACTTCACGCTCGACCCCACAGAGCGGTGGGTGCTGGTGGCGAATCAGGTTTCAAACAACGTGAGCGTGTTCGCACGGAACCCCGAGACGGGTGTGCTGGCGGAGAAGGGGAAGAGCGTTGCGGCGGCTACGCCGATGTGTATTTTGTTTTGAGACAGGGACTAAGAGGTTATCCGTAA
>PMWR01000325.1:195-13113 GCA_003166055.1 Acidobacteriaceae bacterium | reverse complement strand
GCCAGCGCATACTCGTCGAACTTGCCGAACGCCGCGGCCAGTCCCTTCTTCACCTGCGCCGACAGCGGCTGACGCCCGCCCGCCCAGTAGATCGCAACAAACTCGCTCAGCTCATCCGCACGCTGAATCACGCACTCCAGGGTCTCCCCCACCAGCGCGCGATGCGTTGCATGCCGCGCCATTTCGCGCACCAGCAACAGCGGCGCATGACGCAGCTTCATCTTCCCGCGCGCCTCCACGGCCAGCGCGGCAACCTTTGCCGCATCCACCTTCGGCACCAGTTCGTGAACACGGCCTGCGATCTGCACGCCGTCCTCATAAAACTCACCCTCCCACAGCATGCAGGAGAGAACGGTGCGGCGGAGCGCCTGCTCCGCGGTGACAGCCCGTGCCGGCGCTCCCTCATGGGTGCGCAGGCGTGCCTTGTGATGCTTGAAGATGTTCAGGCGCATGGTGCGCCTCCTTTCAGTGTTGGAAAATCTGCCGGGGAAAAATCGGACGCGGGATAGCTACACCAGACCGAAGCCTGGAGGCAGGATTCGAACCTGCTACCTCCGCTCACGCGGCGCTCTACCCAGATGAACCCGTGCCCTGCGCCACCGGCAGTTGTTGTTACCGGACGCGCGCTGCCTCGTCCGAATCCTCGTCTTCGTCNNCCCGTGATGAACTGCCCCCAGCTGCACTTGCTGCACAAGTGCGTGCTGCCCACCGGCGTCCCGTTCTTTACATTCAGTTTGCCCATGGCAATCACGTTTCTATCCGGACCTGCCGGAGGTTTGCTGACCGGGGAAAAAGCGGCTACGGCTTGTTCGCTCTACCCACTGAGCTACCGGGACTTGGCGTCCCGAACGGGATTCGAACCCGCGACCGAAGTACCCCTTGCCTACACCACCGGTCAAAGTGGATGTTCGAGCGAGCCTCACAACCCACTCCATGTCAGAGCACGACTTCACAGCTTGGTGAAACCCTGCCGTGGACGCACCTTTTGTCAGGGCGCGACTTCACAGCCCGGTGAAGAACTCCGCCGTAAACGCTTTGTAACAGGGCACGACTTCAGTCGGGCCGCAAATTGTCCTGATTGAGAGAAGGGGCTTTAGCCCCTGCAAACGACAACCAATAGACACAAATACCTCAATGAAGCCCACTCTAATTCGCGACCCAGTAGCACCAGCGAAACATCCAGGCCGGGGAACAATCGGCAGCAGAGTTTTTCGGACGTCCTGCCGTTTAGACCACGTACTCCCGTGTCGAGTACCGCGGGATTCGAACCCGCACTCTCCGCTCCCGAGGTATCCGATGCCTACGCCACCGGCCNNCCCTCGCCCCGTGAAGTGGCTTCGGCAGGGTCTCCGTCCCTGCGCGTCCTGGGCGGAGGAAGTAACTCTCCTCTGTCGCCACCGGCGCCAATTGGTTATGAATTAAGGGCACGACTCTCCCGCATGTGCCGCATAACTTCCTGCGGCAACACTAAGTCCAAAGCCCATAACTCAGCCGAAGTTACCCGAGGGAACAAACGAAGTCAGTCTGGTCGAGGTTCAATCGATGAACCTGGCTTCAACACCACTCGGGCGATATGAAACTAAGCTGTTTTCAATGTGTGCGCTTTGCGTAGGAGCAGACACCAGGAAGGTTATTGGTCGGAATTGACGAGCCACGCCCGGCGACCGGTGCAGCTTGAATCAAGCGGCCCCAGCCTACGCATCGAGATTTGCGTTGTAAATTTCATCGGGCGTTCTCCTACGCAGTCAATACTGTGCCATAACTCGATTCTGAATTGCAAGCTGTTTTTCAAAGTTTTCTGATTTATTTTTGTTGAGTCTGCAAAAGTAAGTTATCCGCGATAAGTTATCGGCACTAACCCCACATCCCTGCTCGACATCGTTCGACACCAATTCGTTCTCATGATTTACGCTGAATGCGCGGGTGCGTAGCGGTCTCATGGGCGCGCCAACGGAGGATGCATGAGCTGGATGATTCTGCTCGTTGGTTTGATCGTAGGCGTGGTTTCAGGCGTGGTAGGAATAGGCGGCGGCATCCTGTTTGTCCCCGCGCTCATCTGGCTCCTCGGCATGGACCAGCACAAAGCACAGGGCACATCGATCGGCGCGTTACTCCTCCCTGTCGGCCTGTTTGCATTCATCGAATACTACCGCAAAGGCAACGCGGACATTCGTGTCGCGCTTCTCCTCGCTGCGGGATTCCTTGTCGGCGGCTACTTCGGCGCAATCGGTGCGCACCACATCCCCGACCTCTGGCTCCGCCGCGTCTTCGCCGTAACGCTGGTCGCCATCGGCGCCAAAATGCTCTTCACCCGCTGATTTCGCCTTTGGTCGCGATGAAGACAAGTATCGCTGAAGCGCCGCCTCCGGACATGGTTCCTACTCATTAGCTTTGACGGCTCTGAGCGACTTCCTTGGGGTGAAATCACCCGAAGGCGTCCCTGCAACGATGGGCACGAAGGGCTCTGATGGCTGGGTAAGGTCAAAGCAATCGGCAAAGTAGTCCGCATTCTCGTCGCGTTGGCCCAATGAACCCAGATTGAAATCATATTCAATGAATCTGATGAACCCGCTGGCCTCGTGCACCTCATGGGAGACGTATCCGTGCTTAGCCCACGGGGAGACCACGAGGAGCGGCACGCGGAAACCGAATCCCATCTCGTCGATCCTGGGCGGAAGCACATGGTCGTACCAACCGCCCCAGTCGTCCCAAGTGACGAAGATGGCAGTCGAATTCCAGAATTGGCTCTGGCCGATGGCGTTGACGATGGAGGCGACCCAGTCCGGCCCATCGACAGTTCCCGATCCAGGGTGATCGGAGTTTTCCAGATCGGGAACGATCCAGGTCACTTGAGCCAGTTCGCCATGCGCAATATCGGTGAGAACCCTGGTGTCTGGATAGATGACATTGGTCTGCCAGTCGCTCCCATAACGGATGTGGCGTATTGCTTGATAGGCGGAAAGCTCGTAAAAGCTATCATCGGGATCGGGCGCGTAGTAGCGCCAGGACACCCCTTTCAGGTCGAGCAGATCGGCGACGGTCTGGTAGTCGAAGCAGGGAGGCAGCCCGGGCAATACCTCCGTGCCGTTGGGGCCTATGAGGGGCGCAAGTGAGCTGGAACCCGCGTCGCATCCCCAGCCTCCGCTTGGATTCTCAGCCACGCCGGCGGACTGGCCAGCGATGAGATATTGATGCGATGGGTAGCTCGGACCGGTGTTCGACTGGAACATGCGGTCTCCGAGCACATACTCGCGGGCCATGGTCCAGTAGGGCTCAATCTCAGATTCCGGAACGTAAGAGTAGGGCAGCGTCGACGGAGAAAATTGGCTCTGTGCGAAGCCGTCCATCGCGCCATGATTCACGTCTTGTATCCAGCGCAGGTGGCTGTGATCGAGATCGCGGCTATCGCTAAGCGAAACCGGCTGGAGAGGGATCTCTACCCCGTTGCTCAGGCCGGATTGCGCCGAATCCGCACCGGGAAAGCCGTGGAACAAGTTATCGAAGGTGCGGTTTTCCTGCATGATGATCACAATGTGATCGACGGGCGAGCCGGCAATGGGAGAGACCTTGTCCGGGGCCACAGGCGGCGAGGGAAGCAAAGTGACAGATGTGTCGCACCCAGAGAGCAAAGCAGATACCCATAGACCCGTGAGCAGGCAGGCCGCTACACGCCAGGATTGACCGGGCGCCGCCTGGAGATTCAAGCCATTTGAACAACGCGACATGTATTTTGCCTCGGTCTGGAAAAACTGCACAGCAGGCCAGCGTTTCAAAATGGAGATGCCTGTGATTCAGATCGCTCGCAATGAAGTCGCTTGAGACTTTCGACGCGGAAAGAGCGGAAACGTATGGAATGGAAGGAAACGGAATTGCATTCCGATCCTCCAACGCACCCAAGGTCGGTGTCGTTGAATTTTGCCGGGTGCCCCACCCATGCGCTTTCTTTTGGCGCATGGGTGGGAAGCAACCAAGCTCATGCGAGCGATAAGCGAGCGCCTGCCCCGCCGCAAGTGGTGGCGACAAACCGCAGTCGCACGTAATCCCCCGTCCAGTTCCCTTCCTCGTCGCGCAGCACCGGCGCCAGCAGCGCCGTTGTCTCCTCCACCACCGTATCGCGCAGCGGTTGCGGCAACCCCTCCAGCACTCCGGCCCGAAATGTCCGCAGCCACCCCTGCATCCCGCTCGCAGCCAGCGGCGTGGGTCGCGGGGTCAGCGCGATCTGCTGCACATGAAACCCGTGCCTCTCAAGCCGCGATGTATAAGCGCGCGTCGTCGGGTAGTAGTTGACCCCGTCCTCGCGGCCTGAATACCCATGCCGCGCCAGCACCGCCATAAACGCTACCTGAATCGCGGCGATGTTTCCGTGCCCGCCCATCTCCGCAACAAATCGCCCGCCCGGCTTCAGCACTCGATGCACCTGCGCCATCATTGCATCCTGGTCGCGCACCCAGTGCAGAGCCGCATTCGAGAACACCGCATCGAATTCCGCATCGGGATAAGGCAGCGATTCAGCCGGCGCACGCACGGCATCAATGCCTCGTGTTCGCGCCGCTGCAACCATCTCTGCCGACGCGTCCACGCCCCTCACAAGTGCGCCCGTAGCCGCAACCCGCTGCGTAAGCTGCCCGTCCCCACAGCCCAGGTCGAGAATCGATTCTCCCGGCTTCGCGTCCAGCCATTCAAACACCCCGCCGGCGAGCCCGTGAACGAATGCGCCGTCCTGCGCGTAGGCAAGCGGGTCCCAGGTCTGTGTCATTCAGTGCCTCCAGACCCAGTCTTGCGGAAATCACCACATAAGGCAACGTCATTTTATCTTTAGAATCAATAAGCATTTCTTATCGATCCAATCCAGCTCGCGCAGCGCCGGTCCTCTTCCCTCGCTGCAGGAATACTATTTGCGTCGGCATCCTTGCGCAATCTCAGAAGTCTGTCCGTTCAAATGAAAGGCGCACAGTTGGCTGACGTCCCCAACCCGGCATGTAAGACTCTCGATACTCGATGCGCAGGCCTCTGAACTCATCGTTCCTTTGTGTGAAGCGCCACATGACTCCACCACCGTAGTTCACAGCATTTCCAGTGACAAAGAAGCGCGAGTAGCCGCCGTTGAAAAACAGAAATGCTGGCGTGCGCCTCGATCTGGTCGGATCCTGGTGAAGGTTGTATGTCGATTGAAAGTTGAAAGAAAACAACCCGTCAACCGGCGTCTTCGGTGTAGCCCCGGCCAACCCAAGTTCCAGAAAGAAGCCAGGCGCAAGAAAATGGCGAGGCGAGGCGAGCCTTTGCAAGCCGCCAGTATCATAAAGACCGAGATACACTCCGCCGGAGCCGGTTCGTCCGCCAGCGCCATACTCACCTGCTACGAAGCCGCCCGCGTCTTCATCGTTCGACTGCGCCAGGCAGCAAATCGAAGAAAGCAGAAAAAGCACAATCGCGATCCAGACAGATTTAACCATCGTTGCCTCCCAAAGCATCTGGAAAGCATTCTTCATTGTTCAGTGAAGAAGAGGCGGGAAGATTGTGATGGTTTCCTCACTGTCACATCTTTGTCTTGGGAGGGATCACTGGAATTTCATTCAGCGCGCTGCTTCAGATCGACTGCACAGGCACCAGCGTCAAGTCGTCCACCAGCCCCACTTCCTTCTGCACAAACGGCTCGCCGTAGCGCACCCCGGCCAGCAGCCCATAGTGGCGCGCCTCCGCAAACGTACGCTCGCGAATTTCTTCCTCCGCCACAAAGAGCCCGATGCCCGCCGCCTGGTTGGCGTATTGCGAACGGTAAGCCATCAGCGCCGCATGCCTCTGCTCGATGAAGGGCGTAATGTCCACAATGAAGCTCGGCCGCACATCGGCGTAGAGGCTGGCATATACAATCTTGAACGGCCGATGCGGCGCACCGGTAAGGTCGTTTGACTCGGGCTCCCCTTGCGCCGAAGAACCAGGTCCCTGCGAGCGAATAGCGAGCGTCCGCCGCACCGCAGGCGCCTTGGCCAGCCCCGACAAAAAGCAAGCCTCATACCCCAACGCAGCCACAATTGCGTGGTCGGGATGCCGCGCCTGCCAATAGGGAAGAATCACCACGCGGGGCCGCACATGCCGCAATATCCTTACGATCTTCAACCTGTTTTCCAGACTGTTTTCAATCGCCCCGTCAGGCAGATCGAGAGCCTGACGCCAGCCCACGCCGAGCAACTGTGCCGCCTCCGCCGCTTCTCTTGCCCGGTCATCGGCAGTCCCGCGCGTTCCAGCCTCGCCCTGGGTCAGGTCGAGGATCGCGGTGCGCAATCCGCGCGAAGCCATGCGCAGCAGCGTGCCGCCACAGGTCTGTTCCACGTCGTCGCGGTGCGCCGCAATGGCAAGTACATCGGCAGTGAAGGAATCGCGAATGGAATCGGCGATCATTGGCGATTGGCTCCGATCAGCAGGGGCGGGCGGTCAGGCAACCCACCGCTGATCACTGACAACTGACTTCAGTAAACAGTATTGTCGCCGTCGGAAGCCGCATCCATATAGGCGACGTCCCACGCCGTGCCGGTTACGGTCACGTACTGATTGTCGATCGCCGAGCCATCCACGGTCGAGTAGATATACACCTGTCCGCCTACGGCCGTGTAAATCTTGTTCAGCCCGGTCACCGCGGCAATGCCGGTAGCGTCGCCCAGGTAGGGCTCCAGCATAGTGACCGTATTCGCCGCGGTATTGAACATGGTCAGGCAGCCGTCAGGCGCGCCGCTGGCCGCGCGTACGCCGTTGGTGCACTTGGTCATGCCGATCCAAAGCGTGTTGTTGTCCGCCAGGATCAGCCGGCTGACCGCACCCGGAGCACCGTCGCTGATGGAGATGGCATTCGATGCCGTATTGCTGGTCAGATTGACCAGGGTCAGATTTCCGCCATACAGCGTCTGACTACCTACCGTTTGCGGCTGTTGACCGACCACGTACATCGTGGAATTATCCACCAGCGCATTGCTGGCTCCGCCGGGAATGGGAATGTTGGGGATGGTCCCGGTCTTCGGCAACAAGCCCGACCCCTGGCCGTTAAGGAAGATCATCGGCGCCACCGGCAAAATCGAAACCGAAGCACTGTTGCCACCGCACTCCGGACCGCAATTCAAAACGTAGGCCGTTGATCCATCGGCGGAGAAAACCGCCTTCACCGGACGATCGAAGGTGAGCGGCGCGCCGTAGTACATGCCCCATTGATCCTTATTATCCGGGCTCTGCGCCTGCAGCAGGCACCAGACCGGCGCGCTGAACGGCTCGCAGTCCACCGCCGCCTTGGGCCAGGTGCCCGGTCCGCCGGAGAAGTTAATCGTCTGCGCAGCCGTAAGTTCCAGCGGATAGTATGCATAATTTGAGTTCTGCGCAAACGCGATGGCAAACGTGCCGCCGGGGTTGACGCTCACGCGGTAGACGCCGGGAAGGCTCAGCGGGTACGACCCGCCGGTGCCCCGGTTCACTACTGTGAGCACATGGGAACTCTGGTTGGCCGCAAAGACAAACGACTGATTACGGCTCATGAAGATGCTGGAAGAAACACCGTTCAGGCCGCTCACCGTCGCGCTGGAACTCTCTTTGCCATAGCTCACCAGGGTGAAGTTGCCGCCTGAGCCAATGCCGTACACCGCGCCTGCCTGCTCTTCCGGCATATTCTGTATGGTGACGGGCAAAGCGCCGGAGAATCCTGAGATGGAGAACGTTGCGGGCTTCCCATTGTAGCCGCCGCGGATGTCGTAATAGGCATCCACAAACTCCAATGCGCCCTGAGTAAATGAGCTGGGGTTCTGGATTGCTATGACAACACGGTTGGTCAACCCGCTGGGGGGCAGATTCCGGCCATCAAGATACGTAGTGCCACCACATCCTGCCAGCGCGGCTGCCACCACAAGAGCTGCTGCTGCGCTCATCCAAAGACTTCTGATCTTCAAAATCCCTTACCTCGACGAAAAGCGCGGACTGGGCCGCGGAAATTTTTTGGGGTCACAGCCGCAAATGTGAACACTGTGATGGCGGTTGCCGGCCGATCGGACAGATTGCAGGAAGCTCGGTTCGAAGGCCGGTTGATGAACGCTATGACTAGGGAAGTATAACAAAGCGGGCCGGTACTCTGGCGCGCCTCGCCCGTGTGCCTTAGCATGACAAGAGGATGACCCAGTTTACCGACATTTTTGCCAACCGTCCCGTACTGGCCGACGGCGCCATGGGCACTGTGCTCTATGCCCGCGGCGTCTTCATCAACCGGTGCTACGACGAGCTGAATCTCTCCGACCCTGGCCTCATCCTCGCCATCCATGAGGAGTACCTGCAGGCCGGCGCTGAGATTCTTGAAACCAACACCTTCGGCGCCAACCGCTTTCGCCTTGCCCGCCACGGCCTGGCCGGCAAAGTTGCTGAAATCAACGCCGCCGGCGTCAGAGTGGCACGCCAGGCCGTTGCGCATCTCAAGGAAAAGCAGGCCGGCGAAGCGTATGTCGCTGGCGCCATCGGCCCGCTGGGAGTGCGCCTCGAACCCCTCGGCAAAACCGGGCTCGACGAAGCCCGCGCCGCCTTCTCTGAGCAGATCAAAGCCCTCGCAGATGCCGGCGTCGACCTGCTGATCCTCGAAACCATGCCCGCCCTCAACGAGGCCCACGAAGCTCTCGCCGCCGCCTGCGAAACCGCTCCCCACCTGCCCGTGCTGGTGATGGTGACGGTGGACGACGAGAGCAACTGCCTCGATGGCGCATCCCCCGCCCAGGCCGCCGCGCTGCTCACCGAGTGGGGCGCGGGCGCCATCGGAGTCAACTGCTCCACCGGCCCGGCAGCCGTTCTCACCGCTATTGAAGCCATGCGCGCCGCCACCACTTTGCCGCTTGCGGCAATGCCCAACGCCGGCATGCCCCGCGCCGTCGAAGGCCGCAACATCTACCTCTGCTCGCCGGAATACATGGCCAGCTTCGCGCGCAAAGCCATCGCCGCTGGAGCGCAAATCGTCGGCGGCTGTTGCGGCACCACGCCCAACCACATCCGCGCCATGCGTTCGGCCATGCGCGCCATCGACGCGCAGGCCCGCGTGCAGTCTACCGGCGCAGCGCCGGCCATCAACAGCGAAACGCCTCCCGCACCGCTCCATGACCGCTCCCGCATCGGCTCGCTCATCGCCGACGGTACCTTCGTTACGCTGGTCGAAATCGTTACCCCCAAGGGAATCGACTGCACCAGGGAGATTGAAGGCGCCCGCCTCCTTGCCGGTCTTGGCGTCCACGCCATCAACGTGCCTGACTCGCCGCGCGCCTCGGCGCGCATGAGCGCGCAGAGCCTCTGCATCCAGATTCAGCAACACACCGGCATTGAAACGGTTCTGCATTACACCTGCCGCGACCGGAACATCCTGTCGATTCAATCGGACCTGCTCGGGGCCTCGTCCATTGGACTGCACAACATCCTCTGCCTCACCGGCGACCCGCCCAAGCTCGGCAACTACCCCGATGCCACCGCTGTATTTGACGTTGACTCCATCGGTCTGGTCAACATCGTCCGCCGTTTGAACCACGGTCTCGATATCGGAGCCAACGCCATCGGCGCCAGCACCAACTTCACCATCGGCGTCGCCGCCAACCCCGGTGTGCCCGATATTGAGAATGAAATCCGCCGTTTCGCCTACAAAGTCGAAGCCGGAGGCGAGTACGCCATCACCCAGCCCGTCTTCGACCTCAAATTGCTGGAAAGCTTCCTCAAGCGCATCGAAGGCTTCCGCATTCCGGTTATCGCCGGCATCTGGCCACTCACCAGCCTGCGCAACGCTGAATTCATGAAGAACGATCTCCGCGTCTCCATGCCTGAAGAAATCATGCTGCGCATGGCCCAATGCTCCACCCCCGACTCCGCCCGCCGCGAAGGCGTCCTCATCGCCCAGGAGATGCTGGAAGCCGTGCGTCCCATGGTCCAGGGTGCCCAGGTCAGCGCCCCCTTCGGCCGCTACGCCCTCGCCGCCGAAGTCATCGCCTCTGTCCTTCCCGACCCCGTAGCGTAGCCGAATCGTAGTAAAGTGGTATGTCATCTTTGGGCGCTTTGTAACAGGGCACGACNNACGACTTCAGTCGGGCCGATCAGCAGATAGCAAAAGGAGCGGGCTTTAGCCCCTGCTATGGCACACCCCGGCAGAAACTCATCCTCGCAAAGCATCCTTAACCCAGCTCGCATCTTTTTCGCGACCACCAAAACCAGCATGAGCCGTCGCCTGCTGCAATCCGAACGAAATGCAACTCTCCTTGTCGATGTGCTCCGATCCCTGGTGAGAGAACGGANNGATTGAGAAGGCAATGCAACTGATCAAGGGGAGATTCTCCCATCGTCTCTTGAAGGAATGTGGATATCTGGGTGAAGTGTGGCAGCGCGGATTCTCTGAGGTGCAAGTTCTCAACAAAGAGAGCATCAAGCGGTATCGTGATTACATTGCGAATAACCCAATGAAGGCTGGCTTGGTTGATTCGCCAGAGAAGTACCCATTTTGCTTCAATAGCCTGGCAAAGGCGAAGGCTGAGAAACATTGAGCACATTCTGGATCCGTGTGACCAACCTCGGCACGCTGGAACTGAAGACCCGCAGGATTTTCTTTGCAACAGGGAGCACGAATCATGCCGTCGTTTGAAGAATCGCTGAAAAAGCTAGAAACCATCGTCGAAAAACTGGAACAAGGCGACCTGCCCCTCGAAGAGTCGCTCAAACTCTTCGAAGAAGGCGTTGGCCTGTCGGCAATCTGCAAAAAAGAACTCGACGACGCCGAAGGCAAAGTCCAGATCCTCATCAAGCAGCGCGACGGCTCGCTCAAACCGGAACCATTCGGCTCTGAGAAGACGGTTTAATGCACTCGGATTAACTCGGCGTAGATGTGCGAAAGGGCACGACTTCAGTCGTGCCGTAAGACGCCCTCAAATGAGAGAGGGGCTTTTAAGCCCTGCGGCATTCTCTTTCGGAATGTCGTCCAAAGCCGGGTCTCCCCTCATTCTCGACCCACTCCCCCTCGCACCAACTCCTAAAAACCCTCCAATCCTGAAATCCGCGTAAAGGCCAGCCGCATGCATCGCTCCAGTCAGCCCGCAACGGATCCATCCCACTGCGCCGCCAGGAGCATCGTTGGCCCAGCCCGTTCACCCCACCTACGCCGATCGTTTCCGCTGCATCGGCCCGGCCTGCGAAGACACCTGCTGCCAGGGTTGGACCGTCCCCATCGACCAGGCCGCATTTGAAAAGTACCAGCATCTACCATCCGGCCCGCTACACACGCTGATCGATGCGAGCATCCTGCGCATGCCGTCTGAAAGCATGGAAAGCAACAAGCACCAACCTTTCGCCACCCTCCGCATGAATGCCGCAAACCAGTGCCCCCTGCTTACTCCGGATCGCCTCTGCGCGATTCAGGCTGCGCACGGCGAGGAAATGCTCTCGCATACCTGCCACACCTATCCCCGCATTGTGCATAAACTCGGCGACAAGCATGAAACAGCGCTGGCTCTATCCTGCCCCGAAGCGGCCCGGCTCGTCCTTCTCAATCCAGACCTGCTGGCTCCATTCGAGCCCATCGAATTCCCGGCAGAAAACAGCGATACGAGCGACAGCGCGAACCCTCTTCCGCCCAACTTCTGGCCTGTCCGCAAGACCGTCCTGGCCTTGGCGCGCAACCGCGCCTATCCGCTCTGGCAACGGCTGTTTCTGCTCAGCATCCTTTGCCAGCGCCTCGACGCCATCGCAAACGGCGAACTCAACCGCGGCGTTGTCCAATTTCTAGCCGACTTCCAAGCGACCGCATCCAGCGGCGCGCTGCGCCCGGCAATGGACACGCTCCCCGCCGACCCCACGGCTCAGGTCGACGTCGTGCTTCGCCTCGCCGGCCTCATGCTCCACAAATCGAACATCCGGCCGCGCTTCGTCGAGTGCATTCAGGCGTTCACCGCCGGCATCGGCAACGGCCCCGGCTCCACGCTTGAGAGCCTGACCGCGCACTACAACTTCGCGCATGATCGTTACTTCGAGCCCTTCTTCCGCCGTCACCCGCACATCCTTGAGAACTACCTGATCAATACCATCCTCCGCTGCCAATTCCCCTTCGGCAAAGACGGGATGATCCCCGGCGCTCCTGCCGCGAGGTCGCGTGAGTCCGCCTTGTTGATTGCGCAGTTCACGCTCATCAAGGGTCTGCTGATCGGCGTCGCCGGCTTCCGTCGCGAGCAGTTTTCAGCGGCTCATGTGGTCCACACCGTGCAGGCCGCCGCCAAGCATTTCGAGCATCATCCCGACTTTCTCCCCAACGCCCACACGCTGCTAGTCGAAAGCCGCATGGACGGCGCCCGCGGCATAGCCGTCCTGCTTAGAAACGGATTGCAAGGAAAGCTGTCAGACAGCCCGAGGCCGATATCTCCATCAGCGAGCCCCCAGTCCCTTGGTCCCTCAGTCCCTTAGTCCCTGTCTTTTCGCCTTTTTCGCCATCCTCGCCAACACCGCCAGCTCCCGCAACACCTGCTTCAGCGGCCTCGCCGGCGTACCCCACAGCACCGTCCCCGGCTTCAGGCCCTGATTAGTCACCGTCTTCCCGCTCAGTACCCCCGCCTGCCCGCCCAGAATCACGCCCGGCCCCACGTGCGCGTGATCGCCAATCCCCACCTGCCCCGCAAGCACCGCCCCATTCCCCACCGTCGACGAACCGCTGATTCCCGTGCCCATGACCAGGATCACGTCCTCGCCAATGTCGCAGTTGTGCCCCACATGCACCAGGTTGTCGATCTTCGTTCCCCGCCCAATCCGCGTCTGCTTCAGCGCCCCGCGGTCAATCGTCGAGTTGGCGCCGATCTCCACGTCGTCCTCAATCAGCAGCGTCCCCTGCTGCGGAAACTGCGTGTAAGCCCCTGTAGTCGAGTCCCGCACATAGCCAAACCCATCCGCCCC
>PMWR01000325.1:0-134 GCA_003166055.1 Acidobacteriaceae bacterium | reverse complement strand
AGCTTAGCCGCCCGCGCAAACCAAAGCCGCGGTTGCTCCGTTTCCACCACGCACTTGAGCGGCACAGCGGCGGGTGCCCCGTGTGGAACAGAAGTGGGTGCCCCATCCATGGCAGCAGTCTCATCGCTGCCATG
>PMWR01000308.1:457-6696 GCA_003166055.1 Acidobacteriaceae bacterium | reverse complement strand
ATCAGCACCATGGAAGACGTGCTGATCGACGTGCGGCGGATTACCGATGCGAGCAGCCTACCTTTGTTGGTGGACATCGATACGGGATGGGGCGGGGCGTTCAACATTGCGCGAGCTATAAGGTCGTTGGCGAAGGCCGGCGCGGCGGCGGTGCACATGGAAGACCAGGTGGGGCAGAAGCGCTGCGGGCATCGACCTGGAAAAGAGCTGGTGACTGCGGGCGAGATGGTCGACCGGATCAAGGCGGCCGTGGATGCGCGGACCGATGAGCAATTTTTGCTGATGGCGCGTACCGATGCGCTGGCGAATGAAGGCATGGCCGCGGCGATTGAGCGCGCGCAGGCGTATGTTGCGGCGGGCGCGGACATGATCTTTGCCGAGGCGGTGACGGAACTCGCGCAGTACACCGAGTTTCGCAAGGCTGTTGGCGTGCCGATCCTGGCTAACATTACGGAGTTTGGGCAGACGCCGCTGTGGACGCGGGACGAGCTGAAGGCTGCGGGCGTGGACATTATTTTGTATTGCTGCGGAGCTTATCGGGCGATGAATGCGGCGGCGCTGAAGGTATACGAGGCGATTCGCGCGGAGGGCACGCAGAGGAACGTGGTGGCGCTGATGCAGACGCGGGCGGAGCTGTATAAGTATTTGGACTATCACGCGTATGAGCGGAAGCTGGATGAGTTGTTTGCGAAGGGCAAGGAATAGATGGTTTTTCCTCGATATCTTGGCTAGTTCATCTTCTTCTTAACCGTGGTACTGGAAAGGACATGATCAGACTTAAAGGCGTCCGGGGTCGGATATGCATGTTGGCCGTTGCCGTTCTATTCGGTTCCGCGACGGGCTCCGCCTACGCATTCCTTCTTCCAGCCTTTTTCATCGGCTATAAGACAGCTTGGATATTAGTAACGGGAGTCCTGGTTGCGGCGTTGCTCGGCGGATACATCGGTTATCGTAATGCGGGCGGCGACTCGTTGTCCGCCAAAATTGGCGTAAGTATCGCGTTTGGGGCTGTGGAAGTTGTTCTCGTTACTTTCTTATCGCTGTTGATCATCGTAAACACTCGTGGAGGGTGAATTCTTGATGCACTCCGGAGGTTCGGAATGAGCGACGGACTAACTTCGCCTGTGGTTTTCAAACCCAAAAAGTCGGTTGCGTTGTCGGGCACGCCGGCGGGCAATACGGCGCTGTGCACGGTGGGCCACAGCGGCAACGATCTGCACTATCGCGGCTACGACATCAAGGACCTGGCGCGGCACTGCGAGTATGAGGAAGTGGCGCACCTGCTCATTCATGGCAAGTTGCCTAATGCGGCGGAGCTGGCTGCGTACAAGGCGAGCCTGCGGCCGCTGCGCAGTTTGCCCGCGGCGGTAAAGCAGGCGCTGGAACTGCTGCCGCCCACCACGCATCCGATGGACGTGCTGCGGACCGGCGTGTCGGTGCTTGGCTGCGTGCTGCCCGAAGCTCTGGACCACAATGACGCCGGGGCGCGCAGAATTGCGGATACGCTGCTGGCGGCGCTCGGGTCGATGCTGCTGTATTGGCACCACTACGCGCGCAACGGGCGGCGGATTGAGGTGGAGCGATTCGAGGATTCGATTGCGGCGCACTTTCTGCATCTGCTGCACGGGGAAAAGCCAAGCCCGGAGTGGACGGCGGCGATGCAGGCTTCGCTGGTTCTGTATGCGGAGCACGAGTTCAATGCGTCGACGTTTACGGCGCGGGTGATTGCGGGGACGGGGTCGGATCTCTATTCGGCGATTGCAGGGGCGATTGGCGCGCTGAAGGGGCCGAAGCATGGCGGCGCGAATGAAGTGGCGCTGGAGATTCAGCAGCGTTATGAGACTCCCGATGAGGCCGAGGTGGATATACGGCGGCGTGTGGGCGAGCGCGAAGTGATTATCGGCTTCGGGCATCCGGTCTACACCATCAGCGACCCGCGCAGCGAGATTGTGAAGGAAGTGGCGGGCAGGCTGGCGACCGAAGCGGACGACACGCGGCTGTTTCAGGTGGCGGAGCGGATCGAGTTTGTGATGAACGACGCCAAGCGCATGTTTCCCAATCTCGATTGGTACTCGGCGGTTGCTTATCATCAAATGGGGATTCCCATCGATTTGTTTACGCCGCTGTTTGTGATTGCGCGGACAGCGGGTTGGTGCGCGCACGTGATTGAACAGCGGCAGGACGGAAAGATCATTCGTCCGTCGGCGAATTACACGGGGCCGGAGAATTTGACGTTTGTTCCGATGGAAGAGCGTGGCTGATCATTCTCTGGTGTCCTGTCTGCAACATTCTTTGTAAAACGTCCGAAAAATCGAAGCAGATTCTTCGACTCACCACCCCCGAACTGAAAAACGTTCGGGGCCCCGTTCGCTCAGAATGACAGCCTCTGTGTTGTTATGAGCTTTAGAGGATACCGAAGTTCGATTAGGAGATTACGTGTCATCACACATTAGTAATGAGCGTCCGGCGCCGGATCAGGTCTTATCGGACATCGCCGACTATGCGCTGAGTTATGAAGTTAATAGCGACTTAGCTTACACCACTGCGCACTACTGCCTGCTGGATACGCTGGGTTGCGGGCTTGAGGCGCTGGAGTATTCGGCCTGTACCAAATTGCTTGGGCCGACTGTGCCGGGGACGGTGGTGCCGCATGGCGCAAAGGTGCCTGGCACGGCGTTCCAGCTCGATCCGGTGCAGGCGGCATTCAACATTGGCGCCATGATTCGCTGGCTTGACTTCAACGACACCTGGCTCGCTGCGGAGTGGGGACATCCCTCCGATAACCTGGGCGGCATTCTGGCTACGGCGGACTGGCTGTCACGCACCACCCTTGCGAGCGGCAGGCCTGCGCTGACGATGCGCGATGTGCTGACGGCGATGATCAAGGCGCACGAGATTCAGGGCTGCATCGCGCTGGAGAACTCATTTAACAAGGTCGGGCTTGACCACGTCGTTTTAGTGAAAGTGGCTTCGACCGCGGTGGTTTGCAAGTTGCTGGGCCTGAGCCGCGAGCAGACTGTCAATGCAATTTCATTAGCGTGGGTGGATGGGCAGAGCCTGCGCACTTATCGGCACGCGCCGAATACCGGATCGCGCAAGAGTTGGGCCGCGGGCGATGCGACCAGCCGGGCGGTGCGGCTGGCGCTGATGGCGCAGGCCGGCGAGATGGGCTATCCGTCGGTGCTAACCGCGAAGACGTGGGGCTTTTACGATGTTTCGTTCAAAGGACGCCCGTTCAGCTTTCAGCGGAGTTATTCGAGTTACGTGATGGAGAATGTGCTGTTCAAGATCAGTTATCCGGCGGAGTTTCACGCGCAGACTGCCGTGGAAGCTGCAATGAAGCTTTTCCGGCAACTTGCCGAGCGCGGGCTGAATGCGTCGGCGATCAAGTCCATCACGGTGCGCACGCATGAAGCGTGCCTGCGGATTATCGACAAGAAAGGGCCGCTGGCGAATCCTGCCGACCGCGACCATTGCGTGCAGTACATGATCGCGATTCCGCTGATCTTTGGACGGCTCACGGCTGGCGATTACGAGGATGCGGTGGCCGCCGACCCAGTTTGGGGCCCACGGATCGACGCCGTTCGCGAGCGCATCACGTGCGTGGAGGAGCCGAGTTTCACGAAGGACTATCACGACCCGGAGAAGCGGTCGATTGCGAACTCGCTGCGCATGGAATTGAACGACGGGACGGTTCTGGAGGAGACGGTCGAGTATCCGATCGGCCACCGGCGGCGGCGCGAAGAAGGCATGCCGCTGCTGATTGAGAAGTTCAAAACAAACCTGCGCCGCCGCTATGAAGAGGAGCGGCAGGGGCGGATTCTGGCGGCTTCGCTGGACCGCGAGCGGCTTGCATCCATGCCAGTGAACGAGTACGTGGATCTGTACGCGCTGTGATGTGACTGCGATCGGCAGCGAGTTATCGATCTGGAAATTGGGTGGACTATGCACGAACGCGGACCTTGCGGTCCGCATTCGAGCATCAATATGGTTGTCGGAGTTTTCGGCCCGACTGAAGTCGTGCCCTGATACAGAGCGCGTGCAGGGCTGAATGCATTCGAGAATCATGAAATACCACTCTCAACAAATCACGGCGCGCAGGCGGCGATTTCGCTGATAATGGTTGAACGAAAAAGTCGTTCGTCAGGGAGCCGCTCTGTGCTGATTCATGTTCGCGCGTTTTCCTTGTTGTTTGCCTTCCTTCTTCCGCCTTGCGGGCTAACGCTGCAAGCCCAACGCGCCGCCAACGGCAATGCCTACTACCATCAACTGCGCGGCCTCTTGCCGGGCGGCGAAGTGATTGCGGTGAGCAACCTGGATCTGCATCGGGACGCGGCCATCTTCACGTTTCGCCATGGGAACATTGCGTTTTATGGCGAGGTGAACGGCAAGGTGACGGGCGCGGTTTTCAGGGGTGAAGGCCACCTGCACATTACACCGCCTACGGTTGAGGAGCGGCATAACCTCGAGATTGTTGCGCACGTCGACGAGTTTGATGAGGACTTCGACCAGGTGGTGATGCGATTTACCGACGCCACCGCGGCTGAGTTGCACAAAGGCTCGGCGGGCAAGGGCGATGCGGACTCAGCTTATGCAAGAAGCGCCCAGGAGTTTCAGAGTTTTGCGCGTGTGCATCTTCACCAGAACTACGATCTGCGCATCTTGCAGGATGTGTTGAGCCCGGCGCCGGGCGGGTTTTTTCTGGCCGCGGTTCACGGCAAAAAGAACGCGCACCTGGTGTTCACGTTCGATCCCAACGGTGTTGCCGGTGTTTCTCCTGAAGAGGTCGGGCTGCTGAACTGGAGCGACTGGGGCGAGACGTTTCCACTGGCGTTTCATCGCGCGGCGGAGTATGGCAACGGCACGGCCAGCGGTAACGAGCACAACGCGGCTTATCGGATTGTGAACGAAAAACTCGACGTGTCGATCGAGAAGAGCGGATTCCTTTCGAGCATGGCCACTGTGGAGGTGCGCGCGGAGCAGGATGGCGTTGCGGTGATTCCGCTGGATCTCTATCCGACGCTGCGAGTGAGCCGCGCGGAGACTGGGAAGGGCGATGCGCTGGACTGGGTGCAGGAAAAGAAGGAGGACGATCCGGAGTTTGGCGTGGTGCTGGCGCAGCCGCTCAAGAAAGGCGAGACCGCGACGCTCAAAATCACCTACGGCGGCAAGGACGTGGTGCTCAATGAGGGCAATGGAAACTACTACCCGGTGGCGCGGGAAGACTGGTATCCAAACGCGAGCCAGGGCCTGGGCGACTATGCCATGTACCAGATGGTCTTTCATGTCCCCAAGAACTTGCAGATCATCGCAACTGGGACCAAGGTAAGCCAGAGTACCGATGGGGGCATCACCACTTCGGAGTGGAAGACGGATGTGCCGCTGGCGGTGGTGGGCTTCAGCGTGGGCGACTTCACCACCAAAGAGGAGAAGTTCGGCAGTCCGCTGGGTGGCGAGCTGACTATCGACGCCTATGCTAACAAGGAGCCGCCTGACGAGGTGTCGAGACTCGCTGGGCAGGGCCCATTCGGCACCCTGAACACAACGCCGATGCTGGCTACCGAGCTGAACGAGGGCGAGGTCGCCGCGCAGCTTTATACCAACTACTTTGGCGCGCTGTCGTTCGCGCATATTTCGCTGACCCAGCAGTCTGCCTGCAACTACGGCCAGAGCTGGCCGATGCTCGTCTATCTGCCGATCTGCGGATTCTTCGATTCAACGCAGCAGCATTTTCTCGGACTGCGGGCCGAGGATATGTACTGGAAGGTTGTGACCCCGCACGAGGTGGCGCACCAGTGGTGGGGACAGACTGTGGGGTTCCGCGGATATCGCGACCAGTGGATGAGCGAAGGATTTGCCAACACTTCAGCCTCGATCTTTCTGCAGGCCACGCGGCCCAAACCGAATGAGTTTCTGGAGTTCTGGAAACAGCAGCGCAGGCTGATCACCGAGAAGAATGCCTTCGGTTTCCGGCCGATCGATGTGGGGCCGGTGACGATGGGCTTTCGGCTCATGTCCCCGAAGGCGGGATGGGACATCTACCAGAACCTGGTATATCCCAAGGGAGCGTACATTCTGCACATGGTGCGGATGATGATGTGGACGCCGACGGAGGGCGATGCCCGCTTCAAGGCGACCATGCACGACTTTCTGGAGAGCCACCGGATGCAGGCGGCCACCACCGAGGACTTCAAGGCGGCAGTGGAGAAGCACATGAGCCAGGCGATGGATCTGGACGG
>PMWR01000308.1:0-450 GCA_003166055.1 Acidobacteriaceae bacterium | reverse complement strand
TACTACGACGTGCTTTCGACGGAGAACTAGAGCGGTTCCAGGATAGATGCACCTTTCCAGCTCTTGCGCCACGTCGCCCCCTGCTTCCACACAGGCGCCAAAGACCTGTCACCTGGGGGCCGGTCCCTGGGGTCGGGTCGGACTTGGGGTGTATTGGCGCCGGGGATATTGCAGGTTGGCGGTGGTAGGGCTGACAGCTTATGTTCCCGGGCCGTACCCACGGGGTATACCCCCATCCCCCCCTGGGGTGTTTGGAGGAAGTTGCCTGTTTTCAATGCGCTGGAGGCAGGGTTCTACCGGAAGAACTTTCTTTTTCAGGAACTTGGAAGGCAAATTCCTGAAAGCAGAGAACTTGTGCGCGGTCGTGCGCGATCCCCGCTTGGCTTTGCGCACGGCGCTCTCGGAGCTTGATGGGCATTCTGAATTCATTGTGCGCCAAACAAGGGAAAT
>PMWR01000473.1:9090-22083 GCA_003166055.1 Acidobacteriaceae bacterium | reverse complement strand
GAGAATGCCAGCGCTGCGAGCTACTTCCTCAACCTTGTGTGCTGGACGCCGGCGCCGGCGCTGGTGAGGGTGCAGGCGCCAAACTGGTCGCAGCGGTAATGGATCGGGAGGGGGAAGTCGCGGCCTTTGAGGGAAGCGGCTTCAGTGCCGGTGCGGTCGATGGTAAACGTCTTGCCTCCCCTGGTTGCAATGATCCCGGAGGAGGCGTCATAGTCGACGATCGCATCCTCTCCTTCGATGAAAAACCTGGAGGGATTTGCTACGGCTCGTGCTGTCGCCCGCTTGCGTGGTGAGCCGGATGCGGCGTTGACCTGTTTCTCTTCCAGGTGATCCAACAATGCATTCTGTTCGGCGACGGAGGGGAAGTCGGGAGAAAAACTCCAGGCAACCGCATTCTCATAGGCGCTGGCTGAGCATGGCAGATCGCCTTGAGCGGTGATCGAGGCGACCTGACCATCCGGTCCGAGCTGATTCGCGAAGACGTCCTTGCCTTGTTCCCGCACACCTTCTTCAGCGTCGGCGAGGGTAGCTTCGCTGCTGCGCGTCTGCGGGTCGGTTGCCGCAGTATTCGCTTTTGCCTGGTCCTGCTGTGGATCGGCATTCCGGGAATCGTATTTGATGAGGATGTTTTTGGAGCACGAGACAAAACCCTGCGCATCTGTCAACTGGATGCCGATGGAAAGAGGGCGCGGCGAAGATTCAACCGCGGCAGAAAACCCCGCAAGCTGCTCCGAAATGCCGGGTTCGAACGTCAGGCGATATTGCAGCTTCTTATCCCATTTGGTGAACAGGCGGCCCTTCAATCCGACCGCGGTGGAAGTGACCGATCCTAAATCATACGGCCCGGTTGGGTTGCTCATGTGCCAGGAAACTGCCGCCACGACAATTCCGAACAAGATGCCGAGTCCCACGCCTATGGTGGCGTAAAAGTTTGTTTGAACAGACAGGAACTTCTGAATGCGCGGCAACCACTCCTCGACGAGAGATGGCTGTGGCTCTTCGGGCACTTGCTCGCCGGGATGGGAATCCGCGCCGTAGGAATGATTTGCGCCGCCGCCGGGGACTGGTTCGGTGGGATTTTGAGGTTCCGGCTCGGGTACCGGCTCGGGTTCGGGCTCCGGAAATGCGAATTCAGACTGATCCTCGTGCGAGATCTTGCTGTGCCATTCTTCTTCCGGTTCTTCCTGCGGTTCCCAATCCCACATTTTTGACGCGTCCTGTCCCGGCCTCTAAGTCTCAAATTCTGGTGCGCGGCTCCATTAGATCACTCGCATGCCAGCTATACAACAATAGCCGTCAACTCCGCCAGAGGGTAGTGAATCGATTTGTCTGCCGGGAAAATCTCTTGCACCCGGAGGGACGCGAACAGCGAACACAACAGGTGGCCGAATGCGTCCAGACTCGAATGCATCCAGGCCGCTGACTTTACCGCTTCAATTTTGCGTGCATCACGCTCGCGCCAGCGCGGACCAGCGTGCAGGACGATGTCGTCTGCTCGCAACGATAGTGGAAGTAGGCGGGATACTCCTGCCACAGGGCTGTATTGTCTTCTCCGGCGGCCTTGTCGATCACGAAGGTCTTTCCCGCACGGGTTTCAAGGACACCTCCGGCAACGTCATATTCCACCACAGCATCGTCTCCTTCCAGGGAGAAGGAAAACGCATTGGAGGGGGACTTGTAGGCCGCTCTCTGGCGGGTCCTATGAAAGGCGGCGCGCAGGGCAGCTTCTTTTGGGCCGGATTCCTTTCTTTCGGGACGATGGCTCAGCAAGTCAGCCTGTTCGTCCGCGGTTGGAAAGTCCGGGACAAATCCCCATGCGGTCACCCGCTCATAGGGTTCCGCCGGGCATGGAATGTCCCCCTGAGCGCTGATTGACACGACCTGTCCATCGGCGCCGATTTGATTGTGGAAGATGTCGTTGCCTTTTTCCCGCTGCTGTTCCTGAACTTCCCGGCGATCGAAATCAGCCTCTTCCGCTTTTTTGCGCTCGGCATCTTTGGCGCTGACTCTCTTCAGCCGAGGTTTCTTTCCGGAGGACCGATTCGGGTCGGCCTGTTCAAGATCGGCCGGCTTTTTGACATCATACTTGAGGAGAATATTGCGTCCGCACATTACATAGCCAAGGCGATCCTTCAATTCGATGCCGATGGAGAGGGGGCGGGGCGGATCGCTTACAGCGAGCGCGAATCCCGCCGCAAGCGTTGCATCGCCGGGTTCGATTGTCACATGGTATGCCGGCTGGTTGGTCCATTGTGATGTGAGATGGCCCTTCAGGCCGAAGTCGCTCGATGCGGCCTGTCCTAAATCTCTCAGTTCGCTGGATACGACGAGTTGCTGTGCCGCAATCGGCGCGGGAGTTGTCCTGGATTGACGCAGGGAGATGGTTGCGATGGCAACTCCAGCCATGATTCCGATTGCGGCAACGACCGAGGCATAGAGCAAGGTGCGATTTGCAGCGGGTTTGGCAGGTTCGAGGAGTGGAGATGGCTGGTTTGCGTCTGTGTCCTTGCCGTTGGAGTTTTGTTGGTCCGCATCCGTCATCGGGAAGCGTCCTTTCCCGGTTGCTCCGGAAGTAGGATTCTTGTGGTTAATGCAATTCGATCACATATCGCAGGGTTTGAGCACATGAATTTTCAGAGCTTGTTTCATGGCTAAGGGCAGCGGAGCGGTTGAATTGGAGCGAACTCGAAGCGGCTGACGGGCGTGCCTGTAATTTCCCGTCGGGCACCTATTTTCCGTCGAGCACATCTCTCAGCGCAAAGCTGGTTTCCAGCCGTGTCACTCCAGGCAGGCGGGAGAGCTCGTTCTGGTGCAAACGGCCATAGTCGTCCACATCCGACACGCGCGCTACCAGCATGTAGTCATACTGGCCGGCCATGAGATGGCAACTCACGATTGCTTTGGAGCGGCGGATGGCGGTTTCGAAGGCGGCAAGCACGGGAGCGGATTGGCGCTCCAGGGTGACGCGGATGAAGACGGTCATGCGCTTGCCGAGGAGGCGGTCGTCGACCTGAGCGCGGTAACCGCGGATGGCACCCGCCTTCTCCAGCGCGAGGATGCGCCGGGAGGCCGCAGAAGCCGACAGCCCTACCGCCTCGCCGACCTCGTAATTGGTGGCCCGTCCGTGACGCTCCAGGTGGCGCAGGATGGCCGAATCCAGATCGTCGAGCGCGCCTGCCGCGTATTCCGCCCGGTCTCCGGGCTCCTTGGCGGCTGATTCTTGCACTGCGCCGCCATTTTTATCACGTTTCGTTCCCATGAGGACCTTTTATCACGAACTTTGCACACATTGGAAGTTGTTTGCGCCGTAGGATGAATTTTGAGTGACCAGGCCGGCGCCGGAGCAGCCCTCCCAATTAGCAAGCCAGCGCCGCGACAGCCGCTCATGCAGCCCTCCCCAGCGTGCATCCAACTGAATCAGGAGACAAATCCCATGATCATCGGCGTTCCCAGAGAGATTAAGGACCAGGAAGCTCGCGTGGGTATAACCCCGGCGGGCGTAAAGGCGCTTACCGAGGCAGGCCACAAAGTTCTGGTCGAGACAGAGGCAGGCGCGCAGTCAGGTTTTCCCGATGCGGAGTACCAGAACGCCGGCGCGGAGATTGTGGGCGAGGCGGGAAACGTCTGGGGTAAGTCGGAGATGGTGGTGAAGGTCAAGGAGCCCATCGAAAAGGAGTACGTCTTCTTTCGCGAGGGGCTGGTGCTGTTCACCTATCTGCATCTGGCGCCAGTACGGGATTTGACGGACAAGCTGCTGGAGTCGAAGGTGATTGGCATTGCCTACGAAACCGTTCGCGACCGGCAGGGCACNNCTGCCGCTGCTGACGCCGATGAGCGAAGTGGCGGGCAGGATGAGCGTGCAGGTGGGCGCGAGTTATCTTGAACGGGAACGCGGCGGGCGGGGGATTCTGCTGGGTGGCGTTCCGGGGGTGCCACCGGCGCACGTTTGCATTTTAGGCGGAGGAATTGTGGGTACGAATGCGGCGCGGATCGCGCTGGGCTTCGGCGCAAAAACCACGCTCATCGATTTGAACCTGAACCGTCTGCGCGAACTGGAAGACATCTTCGGTGGCCGGCTTTATACGCTGGCCTCGAATAGCTACAACGTGGCCCAGGCAACGCGCGAGGCCGACCTGGTGATTGGCGGCGTGCTGATTCCCGGCGCGACGGCTCCGAAGATCGTGACCCGCGCCATGGTTGCGCAGATGAAGAAGGGCGCAGTGATTGTGGACGTGGCCATCGACCAGGGCGGTTGCGTGGAGACGGCACGGCCAACTTCGCATTCAAACCCGAGCTTCACAGTGGATGGGGTGGTTCACTACTGCGTGACCAACATGCCGGGCGCGGTGCCGCACACCTCGACACTCGCATTGACCAATGCAACTTTTCCGTACCTGATGCGGCTGGCCAACCTGGGCGCACGGGAGGCGCTCAAGCAGGATGCGGGGCTGGCGGATGGGCTGAACACCTGGCTGGGCACGCTGACGCATCGCGGTGTAGCGGAGAGCCAGCACCGGCCGTGGACAGCGGCGGCTAGCGCGATGGCGTGAGAAGAAGTGAAAAAGTGAAGTAGTGAAACAGTGAAGAAGTGAACAGCGCTATTCTGATTCGCCCATGACGGTAAATTGGCGTGTCTGGCCGTCGGGGAACAGGAACTCGTAAATTCGCATGTACTCGTAGGCGTGCTGGGTTTCATCTTTTGAGATTTTGGCTTTGTAGTCGCCCACGCGAAGCAGGTCGCTCGCAGTTCCCGATTGAAGTTCGAACTTCTTTCCGTCGATGGTGACGTTGAGTTGCTGCTGCACGCGGCAAACACTGTTTCCGCCGGTCACATCGGAGCACGCGACAACCATCCGCGACGATTGCACATGAACGGCTATGGTGTAGTCGGCCGGGTTTGGTTTGGGTTTTTCCGCACCGGCCAGTGCGGAGGTCAAGAGCAAGATTGCGAGGATAGCTTTCTTCATTTTTTCCTCCAACGTCCCTGATGGTATACCCGCGCCTTAAAACGGCTGAGTTTCAGGCGCTGCCCTGACCGCCGCCCCATTCGAGCTCATGACTGCGCTCGACCCTGCTGCCGTAGAATGATCTTTCTTCTGGAGGGCCCCATGGAGCGCCGCCAATTCCTCGCTGCTTCGATTGCCGCATCAGCCTTTGCCGCTGCCGGCGACGCCGGTGCTGAAACTTCTTCGCCCCGCGCCGGCGAGTTTTACCAGATGCGCCGCTACATGCTCCAAAACGGGCCGCAAACTAAACTCACCGAAAGCTTTTTTGGCGATGCGCTGATTCCGGCGCTTGCGCGGATGGGACTGGGTCCTGTTGGCGCATTCCGTCTCGACATTGGTCCGCAGACGCCGACGTTTTATTTGCTCATTCCGGGCGCGTCGGCCGACACGCTCGCCGGCCTGGACCTGAGGCTCGGGCAGGACGCGGATTTTCTCAAGGCTGCCGAGCCGTTCTGGAACGCGACGGCGGCAGCGCCGGCATTTGAGCGCGTTGAGAGTTCGCTGCTTTCTGCCTTTTCAGGCTGGCCGAAACTGACGCCGCCTGCCTCCGCCGCAAACAAGGGCAAGCGTATCTTTGAACTGCGCACCTATGAGAGCCCCAGCAACGGCGCACACGTTCGCAAGGTGGAGATGTTTCACTCCGGGGAGTTCGAGATCTTTTTGAGCTGCGGCTTTCATCCTGTCTTCTTTGCCGACACGCTTATCGGCCCGCGCGTTCCAAACCTGACGTACATGCTGAGCTTTGCCGATACGGCGGAGATGGAGGCGAAGTGGGATTTGTTCAGGAGCAATGCGGACTGGAAAAGGCTCTCTGCCAATCCGCGATTCAGTTACGACCAAATTGTGACCAATATCGATAACCTGATGTTGAGTCCGCTGGGCTGTTCGCAGATCTGACGGGTCGCGCGGCGTGATGGGTGAATGATTTTTCGCGGGCGGTCTAGCTTCAGGCGTAGTTTGATTTTCCTTGTTGCCGCTGAGCGTCCGGATAGCCTAGATTCGGAATCATGACTTCGCACAATCAACCTTGCATTAGGAATGCAACCATTCCCTCGATTTCGCTGGCTGCCGTTCTGTTGTTGCCGGCATGTTTGCCTGCCGCGGCGCAACAGGCAGGCGCGACGCAGACGATCGCGGGAGCGCGGCAGGTGTTCGACGGGGCCATGCTGCCGGGCGTTGAGGTGAACACGTTTTCGCACAGCGACAAGCTGTTCCCGGTCAACATTGTGAAGCGCGGCGGCGCGGTGCGGCCGTTTGCCCAGGCGAGCGAGGCGCTGCAATCCAAAGTGAGGCAGGTTCACTTCGAAGCGCAGGGGCGGCGATTCGATCTGTACGACTACCTGGCCTTTGATCGCGTGGCCGGACTGATGATTCTGAAAGACGGCAAAGTTGCGATGGAAAATTACGAACTGGGCACTGGACCAGAGACGCGCTGGATCTCGTTTTCGATGGCCAAGTCGATTTCCTCCACGCTGGTGGGAGCGGCGATCAAGCAAGGGCTGATCGCCAGCATCGACGACCCGGTGACCAGGTATGTGCCGGGATTGAAAGGCGGGGTTTACGACGACGTTTCGGTGCGTAATCTTTTGCAGATGGCCTCGGGCGTGAAGTGGGATGAGACCTATACCGATCGGCGCTCCGATCGCAGAAAGGTTCTCGACTTGCAGTTGGCGGGCAAGCCGGGCTCGATTGTGGCGTATATGAAGACACTGCCGAGGGCCGGTGCGGCGGGGACGATCTGGAATTACAGCACCGGCGAATCGTTCCTGGTGGGCGCGTTGATTGAGGGCGCGACGCATGAGCCGCTGGCAACNNTATCTTTCGGAAACGCTTTGGTCGCGACTGGGGATGGAAGAGGATGCGACGTGGTGGCTGGAGTCGGCGGGCGGCATGGGATTGGCGGGCAGCGGGTTGGGTGCGACACTGCGGGATTACGCGCGCTTTGGCCAGTTTGTGCTGGATGACGGCGTGATCGAGCAGCATGGGCATGCTGAACGAGTGGTGCCGGAGGGTTGGTTTGCGGAGGCCGGCAAGGCGCACACGATTGGGGGAAAGCTGGTCGACTACGGTTACCTCTGGTGGCCGATGGAGGCAGGCGATCCGATCCATGCGGGAGCGTTTGAGGCTGTCGGCATCTTTGGGCAGCACATCTATATCAATCCCAGAGAGAATCTGGTGATTGTGGTGCTGAGCGCGCGGCCCAAGCCGGATGCCGACCACAGCCCGGTGGACGATTCGGATTTCTTTGGGGCCGTGGCGCGGTCATTGCAGTAGGCGGGTTGAATGAATGAGGGCTGAATTCTGCCCGCCGATAATGGACAGTTCTATAATCGCGGCATGTCGTTTCTCGGCGATCCACGGCGGCGGCCGGCTGCTCTGCTTGCGGGCGGATTCCTGGTGCTTGTCGCCCTGTTCGGCGTGCTCCAGGCTTTCAACACCTCCAGCGTCCGGTTTCTGAATCCTGAATCGTCTGGAGAGACACTGGCCTTTACGGGTCTTATCGTTCTGGTCTTCCTGCTGCTTCTTGTGCTGCTGATGCTGCTGTTGAGGACGGTTCTCAAGCTGTATGCGGACCAAAGCAGCAGCGCGCTGGGCGCGCGTTTGCGCACGCGGATGATGCTGGGAGCGGCGCTGATTGCGCTGATTCCCGCAATTTTCATGTTTCTGTTCAGTTTTGGATTGATGAACCGCTCGATCGACCGGTGGTTTTCGCAGCCGACATCGGAGCTGCGCGAGGATTCGACGCGCGTGGTGCTGGAGCTGGCGCATTATGTGACGGACAATGCGCGCGTTGAAGCAGAGTCGATCGCGGCTTCAGGAACTCCGGATCAGGATCAGTCGCAACTCGAGGATGTGCTCCAGTCGCACCGAATCACTTTGGCGGGTGGTTTTGCCATGGTTTATGGCAAGGATTCAAAGCTGCTGGCCGGTTTTCAGGCGCCGCCGGAATCGAGCCGGGCCGTTCTGCTTCCCTGGCTGGACCAGGGCGAAGCGGGAGCCGCCGTTCCACTCTTCGGGCCGCTCTCAGCCAATCTGCTGACCTTGGCGCAACGCAGAGACGAACCAATGATCGATGTGTCCGGGCAGGAATACGCGTTGGGTGTTTCGGCAACCGCGTCGGGCAAGGTGGTAGTGGTGGCGCTGCCCATGCCCCAGGGGCTCAGCCAGACGGTGGTGCGCATTCGCTCGGGCGCAGCCGATTATTGGGAGCTTTTCCGTGCGCGCAATAAGATTCGCACCATCTTCTTCCTGCTGCTGCTGTTCATTACGGCGGTTGTCTTTTTCTCCAGCGTCTGGCTGGCCCGATTTCTGTCGAAGCAGATTACCGGGCCGGTGGAGGCGCTGGGCAATGCGATGGACGAGATTGCGGCCGGCCAGTACGACCATCGCGTGGCGGTGATTGCCACTGGGGAGATGGGCGACCTGGTGCGCGCCTTCAACCACATGGCGGCGGACCTTGAGGCCAGTCGTCAGTTAGCCGAAAGCTCTTCCGCGCAACTGACCGGGGCCAACCTTGCGATTGAGGAGCGCCGCCGCGAGCTTGAGACGATTGTCGAGACGATTCCGTCGGGGGTTGTCACGCTGGACGGCGCGGGCGTGGTGTTGCAGTCCAACCGCGCCTTCGCCGCACTGATGGGCCGGCGCGAGGAGGTGGGCTTGGGCGGGGAGAAAATTGAGAATCTGCTGCCTGCCGATTGCGCGGAGGACCTTGCGGGCGTGATCCGCCGCGGGCACCGCATGGGTGCGGCATCGACCGAGATTGAATTTCACGCCCGGGGCCGCACCATGCACCTGGCCATTACCAGTGCGCGCCTTGAACTTGCGCATAGAGGGCCGGGAACGGTGCTGGTGGTGGAAGACACCACCGAGTTGCTGCGCGCGCAGCGTCAACTGGCGTGGAAGGAGGTGGCGCAGCGAGTGGCGCACGAGATCAAGAATCCGCTGACGCCGATTGCGCTGTCCGCGGAACGGATTGGCAAGCACCTGGACCGCGGCCAGATGGACTCGCCCAACGTGATTCGTAAATGCGCGGAAGTGATTCTGGGCTGCGTGGGCACTCTGCGTACATTGGTGGATCAGTTCTCGGCGCTGGCACAGTTTCCCGCGTCGCAGCCGCGCGCGTGCGATATGAACAAGGTGGCGGAAGAGGCGCTGGCGCTGTTTGCGGGCAGGCTGGACGGAATCACCGTGCAGCGGGATCTGGAGCCGGGATTGCCAACGGTGCTGGCCGATCCCGAGGCCATTCGGCGCGCGCTGGCCAACCTGATCGACAATGCAGCCGAGGCTATGCAGGGCAGCTTGCTGCGCGTGCTTGGCATTCACAGTTCGCTCAGTGAAGATGGCGCGGCGGTGGAAGTTTCGGTTTCAGACACCGGTCATGGACTGACGGACGAAATACGCGAGCGGCTGTTCTTGCCTTTCTATTCGACCAAACATCGGGGAACGGGGCTGGGCTTGTCGATCGCCGCGAAGATTGCGCAGGAGCATGGCGGGTCGCTGCGCGCAGAGGCGAATAGTCCCAAGGGTGCGCGCTTCCTGCTGCAGCTTCCGCTGATGGATCCCGCAGGCGTGCGGTTAGCCCCGGCCACGCTGGAGGGCAACGGCGTAGCGCAGGCCATCAGTGGCGCTGCGGCCATTGCGGGCGCTCCGCTTAAGGGATTGCGCTCATGAACCACATTCTGGTGGTGGACGACGAGACGGAGATTCGCAGCTCGCTTGAGGAGATTCTGCGCGAAGAGGGCTATGGCGTGGCGAGCGCGGCCAGCGCCGCCGAGGCCATGATCCTGTTGCAGGATGCGCCGTACGATGTGGTGCTGCTCGACATCTGGCTGCCCGACCGCGACGGGCTTGACGTGCTGGCCGATATGCACCAACTGGCCGTGGAGATGCGGCCGGAAGTGGTGATCATCAGCGGGCATGGAACCATCGAGACCGCGGTGAAGGCTACCAAGCTGGGCGCATACGATTTTCTGGAAAAGCCGCTCTCGCTGGATCGCACGCTCATCGTGCTCAAGAACGCAGTGGAGGCGCGGCGGCTGCGGACGGAAAACTCCGAATTCAAGCGCCAGTTCAGCGTGGGGTCGGTGCTTACCGGAGAAAGCGTGCCGGCCAAGGCGCTGCGGCAGCAGATCCGGCTGATGGCTCCGACGAATGGGCGAGTGTTGATTTACGGGGAGTCGGGCACAGGGAAGGAACTGATCGCGCGCGCGATTCACGCGGAGAGCCTGCGGCGGGACCGCGTGTTTGTGGAGTTGAACTGCGCGGCGATTCCCGAGGCGCACATTGAGGCGGAACTTTTTGGATACCGGCACAGCGCGCAGCCGGGCAGGCCCGCCGAGCAGCGGGGTACGCTGGAACGCGCGGACGGGGGCACGCTTTTTCTGGATGAAGTGGGCGACATGAGCCTGAAGACGCAGGCCAAGGTGCTGTCCGCGCTTGACGACCAACTGTTTACGCCGGTGGGCGGCACGCAACCGCTGCGGGTGGACGTGCGCCTGATCGCATCAACAAACAAGGATCTCGAAGAGGAGATTGCGAAGGGGAATTTTCGCGAGGATCTTTTTTACCGGCTCAATGTAGTGCCGTTTGCTGTTCCGCCGCTGCGCGAGCGCAAGCAGGATATTCCGCTGCTGGCGCGGGAGTTTCTGACGGAATTTGGCCGACAATATGGGCGGCCGCGCATGGAGATCGGCGAGGAGGCGTTGGCAACGCTGTCGCAATACCACTGGCCGGGAAATGTGCGCGAGTTGAAAAACATGATAGAGCGCGTGCTGATTCTCAACCCGCGCGTGCTGCGGATTGAGCGCAAGCATCTGCCGCCACTGACGCACAAGGCGGGGACGCGGTCGACGGAGGAGTTTTCGTCGCTGCAGCAGGCGCGGGATGCGTATGAGCGGGAATACATTCTGAAGAAGATTGAAGAGGCGCGGAACAACATCAGCCATGCGGCGGAATTGCTGGGGCTGGAGCGGAGCCACCTCTATCGGAAGATGAAGGCGCTGGGGATTGGCGTGCGGGAATAGGGAAATCGTGGGCGCGATCGCAGGTCTCAAGGGCGATCCATGAGGTATCCGGCGCGTCGATTCATTGACCTTCGTACCTTCTCAATTGGCGCTTCATTTCGGCGATGCTGTTGGTCTGGCCGTCCACTACGAGCCGGGACGAGAGCCGCTGGTTCCAAACATAATTCTGCGAAGATGAACTCCAGTCCAGAACAGCGGGCTCGTTCTCGATGTCGTGCGGCGTGTCGGCGGAATAGAGGAGCAGAATCCTTGGCGGCACGCCGCTGCCGGCATCAACGAACCCGACCGCGTCCAAGCTATGACAATTGAATACATTCAGCCATCCCATTCCAATCGTGGGAAGGAATTGCTGTGCATTCCCTGTATAGACAACGAAAATGCCGCACATGTTTGTAACAGCCGTCGCCCCCTTATCCTGCCACCCATAACTCACGGGCAGGAGCGAGAATCTCTTGAACTCCGCTCCTTCCACAGAAAACGCCTGCGCAGCCTCGGTGTGGAGAGGTCCTATAATTCCAGGAACAAGCGACTGCGAAAGCCTTCCCGCCGAGGCCGCGAACTCATCTTTCGACAACAAGCGAGTCTTTAGCTGCGCGCAAGCGGATGCTGTCGTCAGGCAGACAAGCAGGATCCATACAGTACGCACGCGATAGTTCATATGCAGTCCCCGCGATCTTTCCGGCTTAGGGTTTGCTTGCCTGAAGGTAGGCATTTGAAAGCTTTGTATCGTAATGGTTCTTCGCGTACGCGGGTCCATTGTAATGAAGCGCAAAATCGATCCAATTCTTCTTCTGAATGGCCTGAGTAAGAACTGGGCTGGAGCGGATGAAGTTGACAAACGCGGCTAGCTGGTTTTGGACAGACACGCGCATGGATGAGACGAATGCTTGCACAGAAGTGAAACCGGCAAGCTTGTAATTCTCACCCATGATCTGAAAGGCGCCCCAAGATGTTGACTCAAGCGCAGCATTCGGGTCCAGGCGATAAGCGCGTTTCAGCTTCGGATAAGAGGGCGTGCTATATTCGCCCTTCGCGTGAGGACCCGAGATATCCGGATGGGTTTTGTCGTACACATGATGGGTCAACACGCTGAAGATGTGACGCTCATAGAGAATTGTCGGCCTTCCCTCCGAGTCGAACGCACCATAGCCTCCGGTTTCCACCGATGCAACAGCCTTGATCGCCGCGACCTCGCATTTGAGCGTCGTCGCGGCCGCTTGATAATCTGCGTTACTCAAAAGGCTCGATTTGGCAGGCCCAGGCGGGACGGGGAACGCAGAAAGAAGCCGGGAGATGCTTGAAGCCGCGAGCCACTGATTGGTTAGCCCAAAAATCCCCACGACGCCATCGGGGAGGGCCATTCCCAGTACTCGGCGCTGAAAGGCATGGATAGCCATGAGCGTGCTCGCCGTGAAAAGGCCATCTTCTTTCACCGTGACATGGGTTGCGTGGGAGTGCCTATTAAGATGGGCTTGCACTTTGCGGACATCATGGGAATGATTTGGCTTATGTTCGCCGACCGCGCCGGAAAGAGGGAGCGTGTCCATAGGCTGTCCTCAAGTCGAATGCGGGATCCGACGCACCAATTATACCATGAATGGAGTGGTGGGAGTCTGCGATCCCGTGCGAGCAGCCGCAGCTTCTAAGGCAAGACGCGCGCTCGGAGCGCCTGTCCGAAATTGGACATGGATTTGCGGATGCGGACATCTGTACGCCTGAACCAACGCAAGTGTTCTTGAGCTATCATTTTGTTCGTGAGCTATTTGAGAGACCTCCTGCAGTCTCAAGATCTGGCGGGAAAATTGCTTGCAATATGGCCAATTGAACCATGCAAGGAGGCCAACGATGGCGTATTTTGAACGGGTTCGAGATGTGGTTTCGGGTCCATTCAGCCCGGACGTGATTGAGCAACGGACGAAGGCGGGATGGCAGATGGTGTCGATCGAGTGGCGGCGCGAGCTGCC
>PMWR01000473.1:0-9008 GCA_003166055.1 Acidobacteriaceae bacterium | reverse complement strand
GCGCGTTTCTTGCGGGACGCAACCCAGAGGTCGCGCTGTGCCTGGAGGCGAAGCCAGAGTTCGGGATCGGTGTTGAAGGCCTCAGAGATGCGCAGAGCCATGTCAGCGGAGACACCGGCCTTGCCGTTCAAAACTCGCGATAGCGCTGGCCGGGTCACCCCTAAATGGCGCGCGACCTCGGTCACAGAGCGTCCTTCGAGGTAATACGCGAGAATCCTTCCGGGATGTGCGGGGTTATGCATGTGCATAGCTTGATCTTATTTCAAAATTGGCCCGATGGAGCCGGGGTTGTCGCCTAGCTGCGGGTCGACGCGAAAATCCCAGACCGACTGATTGATGTCGGAGGCGGAAAGAATCTCGACCAACGCGTACTCGCCAATCTCGAGGGGTTTCTGCGGCGCGATCTTCATCCAGTGCTTGCCGGGCAGGACTTCGACTTTGGCGGGAATCACGTTTTCGTCCTGGGTGACGACGCCGCTGGGGCTCATGTGAATGGCGCCGACGATGCGCAGGGCGCGGCGCTCGTCCACGCGGACGATGGCGAAGCCCGAGGTAGCGGAATGGGCGCCATGCTTGCCGCCAGTCACTTGCCTTGCGCCGTTGGTGTTCACGGTCATGGAGTGGGAGATGACCTGGTCGGCTTTGTTGGGCGTGTTCAGCGAGAGATAAATGGCCGGATCGTTCACATGGAGGTGGATTTTGGCGTGCGCGCCTTCCAGCTCCAGGCTGGCCTTGGAGCCGGCCAGGGGATTGAGCGTGCTCAGGCCGTGTTTGGTTTTCGTTTCGGCATTCAACTCGGTGGGCAATAGCTCAACCAACTCGGGCGTGCCCTGAAAAGTGTCCAGCACAAAGACGCCATCTTCGTCAGGCAGCTCCAGTCCCCTGGACACCTCGGGCATGCGCGCCTTCTGCTCGTCGCGCTCGGCAGCTTCTTCCTTATCGATGTCGGCGGCCTCTTTCATGGCCGGCGAGGCTTCTTCCGGTGATGCTGCGTTGTCCCTCTCATACTTGCGCGTGGCGTCCCAGTCGACCAGGCTGACGGGCAGCTCTTCCCAGTCGCCGCCGCGCTCGAGAGAGATGTAGCGAACACGGTCGCCGACAATTTCGTACTGGCGGACCAACTGGTAGGTGCCGTCTTTAAGGATAAGGCGATGGTTGGTGGCCATGCCGGGCACGTCCGGCTTGAGGGGGAGCGGAGTCTGGGCGCGGGCAGCCTGCGCGGCTCCGGCAAGGAGCAAAACGGTTAGGCACACGCCCGATAGGCGCCGGAAGTGGGGCTGGTGGTTCATCCGCACCAGTTTAGACGAATGGGGCGGACTGGCGTTGGCGGCTGGTTTCGTCCAAGAACTGAGGCAGTTTCGTAACCGCGGAGGATTCGTTTGCATCCAATCTTGTGTATTCTTAAACAAGGGGTCGTTGTTTGACAGGATTTTTGGCAAGATTCCGCGGAGATCGCCGCGCCGGGTTGCGTGCCTGGCCGGTGGTTACCGTCGTGTGCCTGGTCCTGCTGGCGCTGCTGACCGTGGTCCAGGTGGCCCACGTTCACCCGCTCGACAGCGATTCCGACCACTGCCCGCTGTGCATTGTGATGCATACGGCGGCGCCGGTGGCAGTTGCGGCTGCCATCATTGTCCTGGTTCAGGTCGAGACCCGCGCGCCGGTGTTAGAGACGCATACGGTCACGCGCTATTGGCATCCCCAGCTTTTTACACGCCCTCCACCGATGGCCTGCCAGGGCTTCTTCGCGTAGATTCGCAGTTCAGCTTGATACCGGTTGCTCATCTCTCTCGCGCAAGGTCGAGTCAGAGCGCATATCCGCAAGCTGAACAGCCGAAGCGGAAGAAGCCCCAATGCACACGAGTTCGCCGCGTTTTTCCCCCGCGGCCGGGATTTCGCAGCATTCAGCCATCACTTGGAGGCTCTCTATGTCGCTCAATCGCGGCACAATTTTTCGCATACTTCCCATTGTCGTTATGATTTGCACGGCGCTTGCAGCGTCGGCGCAAGGCGGTAACGCCGGCGCCATTCGCGGCACGGTGACCGACCCATCCGGCGCGGTGATTCCCGGCGCCACCGTTCATTTGACCAATCCGGCCAGCGGGGTGGACCGCAGTGTTATCTCCGACGGAAGCGGCCAGTTTGTTTTTGACAATGTGACCTTCAATAACTACCAGATTGCCATTGCGGCGAATGGTTTCGCTCCGCAGCGCAAAGAGGTGGAGATTCACTCGGCGGTGGGGACCAACCTGAAGTTGGTGCTGCAGATCGCCACAGCCGATCAGACGGTGACAGTGGAAGGCAGCGCGGGCGACCTGGTCACAGACGATCCAACCTACCATACGAATGTGGACCGCGACCTATTTATCAAGGTGCCGATGGAGAGTGAGTCTTCAGGGCTCAGCTCGCTGGTTACAGAAACCACGCCTGGTGTTTCAGCCGATTCCAACGGCCTGTTTCACGGCCTTGGCGATCACGCGGAAAACTCATTTTCCGTTGATGGCCAGTCCATTACCGACCAGCAGAGCAAAGTGTTCTCCAACCAGATTCCGTCGAATTCGATTCAGTCGATCGAGGTGATCAGCGGCGCGCCGCCGGCTGAGTACGGCGACAAGACCAGCCTGGTGATTGTGGCGACCACGCGCTCCGGCCAGGGTGTGACCAAGCCTACCGGCAGCATCAGCAGTTCTTACGGGACATTCGGTTCAGCGTCGGCGGGAATTGACCTGGCTTACGGCGGCAAGAACTGGGGCAATTTTATTGAGACGGACGGGCTGAATTCGGGACGTTTTCTCGATCCGCCGGAGTTTGCCGTTTTTCACGACAAGGGGAACGAGCAGAATGTTTTCGATCGCGTGGACTACAACTTTACGCAGAAGGATTCTGTTCACCTGGATGTGAACTACAGCCGCTCGTGGTTTCAGACGCCGAATTCTTATGACAATCTCAACGTACAAAATGTGGTGAGCGGCGGCGCAGGCGGCAGCCCGATTTTTGCCAACGTGGGCGACACGGATCAGCGCTCGAAAATCGGAACCATCAACATCTCGCCGACGTATACGCGCGTTATCGGCGATCACTCGGTGTGGAACCTGGGCGCTTTTGTGCGCAGGGACGACTATAACTACTATCCGAGCGGGAATCCGCTGGCTGACCGGGGACCTGCCAATTTGCAGACCTCTTCGATTGCACAGACGCGCACGCTCACGAACTCCGCGGTTCACTCCGATTTCACTTATTCAAAGGGAAGTCAAACCATTAAAGCCGGCGCGCAATACGGCCAGACTTTTCTGAATGAAAACGACAACCTGGCGATTGTCGATCCGACGTACACGTTCAGCGCGCCTTGTCTGGGCGCGGACGGAAATCCGATAGCCGGATATTCGAATCCGTCNNGGTGCTCGCGCCTTACGACTTCACTCGCGGCGGAAGCTTCTATGGCTACTCGGGGCACACGGATGTGAAGGAGTTGGCGCTTTACATTGAGGATGACATCAAGGCGGGGAACTGGGATTTCAATCTTGGAATTCGCCAGGATGTCTACAACGGTTTGTCGGCGGCGCACCAGACGGAGCCGCGCGTGGGCATCGCTTACAACATCAAGCCTTCCGCCACGGTGATGCGCATCTCGTATGCGCGCACGCTGGAGACGCCGTTTAACGAGAACCTGATTTTGTCGAGCGAGGGTTGCGCGAACGCGGTGCTGGCGCCGCTGCTGGCATGCTCGCCCGGGGTTTCCGGGATTCTGCAGCCGGGATTCCGCAATGAGTTTCATGCCGGCTTGCAGCAGGCGATTGGCAAGCGGGTTGTGGTCAGCGGCGAATACATCTGGAAGTACACGCACAACGCATTCGACTTCAGCGTTTTGGGCAACACGCCGATCACCTTTCCGATTGACTGGCATAACTCGAAGATTCCGGGCTATGCAATCAATGTGAACGTTCCGGAGTATCACGGAATCAGCGCATATGCCGTCATGTCATCGGTGGCCGCGCGGTTCTTCCCGGCGCAAGTGGCCGGGGCGGGAGCGACGGTGGGCCAGACCGGGCTGCCATTCCGCATCGACCACGACGAGAAGTTTAACCAGACCACGCACGTGCAGTACACGTTCTCGCGCGGCAAGGTGCTGAGTGGATTGTGGGGCGGTTTCAACTGGCGTTACGATTCCGGGCAGGTGGCCGGCGCTGCGCCATGCTATAACCTGCTCTCGAACGATCCCAACAGCGCCTGCGATGCGACATCGACCACGCTGGGCGGGCTGCCGGCGGTAAGTTTGGCAAGCCTTACCGCGGATGAGGAGTTCCAGGCGGGGCTTACCTGCAATGGGGTAAAAGCCACGCCGGGCAATCCGCTGCCGACTAGCTGCCTGGCTTTGGAATTCGGCTCGACGCTGCTGTCGATTCCAGCACCGGGTAAGGGCGACAATGACCACAACCCGCAGCGCATTGCGCCACGCGACCTGTTCGATGCGTCGCTGGGCAAGGACAATATTTTCCATCGGGATCGCTTCAAGACTAACCTGGATTTGACTGCGATCAACGTGACCAACAAGTACGCGCTGTATAACTTCCTGTCGACGTTCAGCGGCACACACTACGTGACGCCGCGGGCGATGACGGCGAAGATTACGGTGAATTTCTAAGAGGTACGCAGCAGGAATTGAGGGGCAGGCCTTTGCGGCTTGCCCTTTTTCATTTGGTGCCCAGCCATTGGAGTTGGTCGCAGAGATTGATTCACGGGATGCTTTTGATGGCTCGCTGATAGGCCGTGTAGACGTCGTCACCGAAGCAGGCGAAGATCACCTTCTCGATGGCAGGGTTTTCGTTGAGCGCGGTGACAGTTTCGCGCAGCGCGATTTCTACGGCTTGCTCGATTGGGTAGTGGTAGATGCCGCAACTGATTGCCGGGAACGCAAGAGTGCGCAGGCTGTGCTCGCGTGCCAGGCGGAAACAATTGCGATAACAACTCGCGAGCAACTCTGGCTCGTTGTGGTCGCCGCCATTCCAGACTGGGCCTACGGCGTGAAGGATGTATTTTGCGGGCAGGCGATAGCCTTTGGTGAGCTTCGCGTGGCCGGTCTTGCATCCGCCGAGTAAGCGGCATTCGTGGAGAAGGTCGGGGCCGGCAGCGCGGTGGATTGCGCCGTCTACGCCTCCGCCGCCAAGCAGGGAACTGTTGGCGGCGTTGACAACGGCGTCGACTTCGAGTTTGGTGATGTCGCCTTTTAGGATCGCAATTCTTTCGAGCATCGGTTGAACCCGTAGTTTCCTGTCTCTGAAATCGCGACGGAGATATTCGAAGTGCAACCGCAGGTCCTTCGACTCCCTGCGCTGCGCTTCGGTCGCTCAGGATGACAACACATTCCTCATACGAGCTTTTGAATCACGACACCAGCTTACTTTTCGCTGTCGAGAACTTTCATCTGCATGGGGTCGTAACGGGTGCCCGCAACAGCTTCGGCGGGGACGGCGGCTTCGAGTTCCGCAATCTCATCCGCGGTGAGCTTCACATTCAGGGCGCCGAGGGCTTCGGCGATTTGCGCGCGGGTGCGGGAGCCGACTACTGGAACTAGAGACGGGCCTTTAGCGAGCACCCAGGCGATGGCCAACTGCGCGGGCGAAATGCCCTTGGCGGCGGCGGTCTCTTTCAGGCGCGCTGCTAGTTGCTGGTTGGCGGTGTGGTTGTCGCCTTTGAAGCGCGGCAGGTGGGCGCGGAGGTCGCCGGACGCTGCAGGCTGGGAGCCGGAGAGCAGGCCACGGGACAGCGCACCGTAGGTGGTGGCCGCGATGCCCAACTCATCGAGCACGGGAAAGATCTTTGCCTCGGGGCTGCGGCTCACCAGGGCGTATTCAATCTGGAGATCGACGATGGGATGGACGGCGGCGGCGCGGCGGATGGTGTCGGGGCCGACCTCGGAAAGGCCGATGTGGCGGACGTAGCCGGCCTGAACCATTTCGGCAATTGCGCCGATGGTTTCTTCAATGGGGACGTTAGGGTCGAGGCGCGCGGGACGGTAGATGTCGATGTACTCGACGCCGAGGCGCTTGAGCGAATAGGCGAGCGCGGTCTTGACTGCGGCGGGACGGCTGTCATAGCCGAGCCACGCGCCGTTTGGGCCGCGCTGCGCGCCGAATTTGACGGAGAGCAGCACTTCGTCGCGGCCAAAACGGAGGGCGCGGCCGATGAGCATTTCATTGTGGCCCATGCCGTAGAAGTCGCCGGTGTCGAGCAGGTTTACGCCCGCGTCGATGGCCGCATGGATGGTGGCGATCGACTCNNTACATGCCGCTCATGCCCATGCAGCCGAGGGCGATGGGAAAGACTTCAGGGCCGGTTGCGCCGAGTTTGCGGGACGGTTTGATTGCTGTCGTCATGGAAGAAAATCCCTTCAGCCAGCATCGTAGGCTCGCTAACCGGTCACCGCAAGCTAATCACCGGGGAATCTTCTTTGATCGATAACTGAAAAGAGGTTATTTCGACCACAGCTTCCAGAACATCAGGGATGCGAGGAAGACGTGGGCGTCCTCGGTGTTCTTGATCGCATCCCAATCCGCGAAAAGCTGAGTTGCAAGCGCGACCGCATCCTGAGCCGCCGCGCGGTCGAAGCGTAGTGCGACGTCATAATCCGCTTTGTGCCGCGCGTCCTGCAAACGAACAAAACTCCGCGCAACGGATATGAGGGTAGCGGGCATGGGATTTGTCACGAATGGCCTAATGTGATCTGGAAGGGTTCCAGATTCGAACCGCTTCGCAGCCTCCTTCATTGAACCATGTTCGAGCGACCTTTGAACCCTATCGCTCAGCCCAACTGGTACCGCCGGGCTTGCCTGGGAGGCAGAGCTTGCCGACAGAAGGTGGAACACGGCGTAGTAGGAGGTCGAGACGGCTCGTCGCAGACTCGCTTGCCTGGGCCGACGCTGCTCCCGCTGCGCCAGGAACTGTGCTTGCTCAAGCAGATCTTCGGGCAAGCCCATTTATTTGCCTCTTTCGCTTTTCGCCGACGCGGACATAGGGGTATCGCTGCAAACGGAGTCCTAGCAGTCGGTCCAGAAGGATGTTCGAGAAGCTATTCCAGCGGGAGACGGTTGCCTGTGAGTACTTCTGCTCCGGGGAGACGAAGATCGTAATATAAACGGAAGGGTCACCGGTCGAATCTTCACCGGTCTCGACCTCGAACCCCTTCACAAACGGCGGGTAGTGGGCCTCTATCCTTAAGACCCGCATGAGATCGGCGACCAACGCTTCCCAGAACTTACCGGAATCCTCCTCAGTAAGTGGGCGGATCGTGCTTAGTGGGACAGTTTCCTCGTAGTTCGTGTTCTTCGCCTGAAAAGTTGCTGTTCTCGCCGTGACATCGACGCGGATCACCTCCAGATCGCCGTAATGTCCCTGAGTTGCGATCTGAGGGCGTTTTTCCTTTAGAATTGCTCGATTGCTCGCCATTAGCGTCCTCGCACCTTATTCGTAGTTTAGTCCGATTTTTCCGCAGAGTGTTTGGAATGGAGTGCCGAGCCGGCGATTTTTCTGTTTCCTTGGTGCGGGCATCTCTGCCATACTTGATTGTGCCCACCAGGTACGTCCAATCCCAACATTCCCATCAAGAGGTTGCATCGATGTCGGCAAAGTATGTCTTTGTGACGGGCGGAGTCGTGTCCAGTTTAGGGAAGGGCCTTGCGGCTGCTTCCATCGGGTGTCTGCTTGAGAGCCGCGGCCTGCGCGTGAACCTGATGAAGTTCGATCCCTACTTGAACGTCGATCCGGGAACCATGTCGCCGTTTCAGCATGGCGAGGTCTTTGTGACGGACGACGGCGCGGAGACCGACCTCGACCTTGGGCACTACGAGCGTTTTACGCACGCGCCGCTCTCGCGAGACAACAATCTGACCACCGGTCGCATCTATGAGCAAATCATCTTGAAGGAGCGGCGCGGCGACTACCTGGGCAAGACGGTGCAGGTGATTCCGCACGTGACGAATGAGATCAAGAACGCGATGCGCAAGGTGTCGGCGAATGGCGCGGACGTGACCATTGTGGAGATCGGCGGGACGGTCGGCGATATTGAGTCGCTGCCGTTTCTTGAGGCGATCCGGCAGATGCGGCAGGANNAAGCAGAAGATTGCCGCCTTCTGCAACGTGGAAGAGCGCGCCGTGATTGGCGCCACGACCGTGCCGTCGATCTACGAGGTTCCGCTGCGCTTTGCCGAGGAGGGGCTGGATACGCTCATTCTCAAATACCTGCACAAGGATGCGGCGGAGGGGAACCTGGCTGCGTGGAAGGATCTGGTCGAGCGCTGCTACCACCCCAAGGATCATGTGTCCATCGCGATTGTTGGCAAGTATGTGGAATACGAAGACAGTTATAAGTCGCTTAAGGAAGCGCTCACGCACGGAGCCATTTCGCAGAACCTCAAACTCGACGTGACATGGATTGAAGCGGAGGGGCTGGAGTCGAAGACGCCAGAGGACCGCGACTATGAATCGCAGTTAGCTGGATTCGACGGCATCCTTGTTCCGGGCGGATTCGGCAAGCGCGGCATCGAGGGTATGCTGAACGCGATCCGCTACGCACGCGAGCACCAGGTGCCGTACTTCGGCATCTGCCTGGGCATGCAGACGGCGTGCATTGAGTTTGCGCGCAACGTGTGCGGGTTGAAGGATGCGAACTCGAGCGAGTTCGACCCGGCGAGCCAGCACCGCATCATCTATAAGCTGCGCGAATTGCTGGGCGTGGAAGAGATGGGCGGCACGATGCGGCTGGGGGCGTGGACATGCATCCTGCAGGAAGGCTCGCTGGCCGCGAAGGCCTACGGCGGAGCAACCGAGATCAGCGAGCGGCACCGGCACCGGTATGAGTTCAACCGCGAGTATGAAGCGCTGCTCAGCGGCGGCGGGCTGCGGCTGAGCGGCACTACGCCGGACTCGACCTATGTGGAGATTGTCGAGTTGCCGGGGCATCCTTATTTCCTGGGCTGCCAGTTCCATCCTGAATTCAAGTCGAAGCCGCTGGAGCC
>PMWR01000357.1:775-23458 GCA_003166055.1 Acidobacteriaceae bacterium | reverse complement strand
ATCAATCCGCGCGGCGCCTGCAGCTTCACGCTGTCCAATCCAAGCGCATGACTCACATCTTCAAAAGTCCCATCGCCCTTGTTGCGAAATACCTTCACCTGCGGTCCGGCCGTCGTGTCCACAATCGCCGCCAGGTCGATCCATCCATCGTTGTCAATATCGATCGCCGTCACGCCCCATCCGCGCAACGCGCCCTTCAAGGGGAGTTCCACTCTTTCAAACCGTCTGCCAATATTCTCAGGCCCTGCAACATTCCGCCACAGCGTCAACCCCGGCGCGCCGTCGTGCGTAACCGCAATATCCACCCACCCGTCTTTGTTGTAATCCAGCACGGCGATACCAGTCGTGGGCGGCAGCTTCTCGGCCACATACAGCGCCTGCGTCGGATACTTCCCCTCGCGCGGATTGATATAAATCGTTGGAGAAGGCCCAGCACCAGTCGTGACTAAATCCACGGCACGATCGTTATTGAAGTCCGTCAGAATCGCCGCGTTCGTCTTCCCACTGCCACCCAACCCGGTCGGGTCCGTCCATTCGGTAAATGTCTTGTCGCCGTTATTCCTCCACAGCACATTCGGAGTACCGCCATCTTTCAGCGGATTCCCCGTAAGAAACAAATCCAAATCCCCATCGTGGTCATAATCCACAAACGTGATTCCCGTCGGCCGATTCATCGCCTGTAGCCCAGCCTCCGCGGTTACATCCTGAAACCTCCCCTTGCCCAAATTCCGAAACAGCAGCACCTGATCGTCCAGCGCCACGGCCAGGTCATTCAGCCCATCGCCGTCATAATCGCCCACCGCGCAAGCGATTGCATGACCTGAAGCCTTCAGTCCTGCCGCCGCAGCATCCCATTCTTCAAACTTCCCATCGCCCTTCGCATGCAGTACGCGAATCGCCTGCGGCCCGTGTTGCATCAGCACCAGGTCCATTTGGCCCAAGCCCGTCGCATCCATCATGCAAGCCCCGCCAGTAGTCGTGAACGTGAGTTCAGAAGATGAATTGGGTGCCCCATCCTTGACGCGCTTTTGCGGCAAGGGTGGGAGGCCATTAACCATCGGCGTCTCCACCAGCTTCACCGCAATCATTCCCTTCTGAATCCTCTCCGGCTCCTCCACCGCCGTCACCGTCGAATAGTGTCCCTGTTCTCCATACGACAGCCCGATCGGCGCGCCAATCTTGGTGCTCGTCAAATGCTGAAACAGCTTGAAGTGCGCCTTCGCCTCTTCCACATGGCCGGATCGCTGCAGCGCCCGTGCCATCGCAAACTCCGCCGAAGCGTGCTGCGGATCGATCGCCAACGCCTTCTGCAAAATCGCGATCGCCTTGTCGAAATCCTTCATCTCCTGGTAGCAAACGCCCTCGAAGTAGTACGAATCCGCATCCCGCGGATCGAGCTTTACCGCCTGCTGAAAACTCGCGAGCGCCGGCTCCAGTTCATTGCCCGCATGCTGCGCCAGACCCAGGTTGTACCACGCCTGCGCGCTCTCCGGATCCAAAACAAGAGCCGCCTGCAGCGCCTTCTTCGCCTCATCCAGCTTCTGCAGCGTCATCAGCGCAATGCCCTCGTTAATCGCCGCCTGCGCCAGCTTCGGATCCTTTTTGAATGCCGCGGCAAATGCGTCCACCGCGCGCTCTGTAAACTGCTGCCCCATGAGCGCCACGCCGCGATTGTTCAGCCGCACCGCCTCCGCATCGAAGCGCGACTGCGCCCCAACCCCGATTGCCGCGGTAAGGAAAACCCAAATAACTACCGAACCGATCCTCTTCATCAACCGTTTCCCCTGCGGCCTGAACTCGACTCAATCAGTAACCCGCTGAACCCATCAAGTGTATGCGAGCAGGCTTCCCATCGCATCGCCCAACCTCCAGCCCTTCGATCTCACCCACACCCCCATCCGCGCCCAATTTATACTTCTCCTGTGATCCCCTCCCTCGCCGACATCGACTGGCACAGCTTCCTCGCCCGTCCTCCGCTGCCATCGCCACGGTCCCAAACTCTCGCTGCCCTCGCGCGCCAACCCATCCTCATTACCGGCGCCGGCGGCTCCATCGGCGCCGCCCTCGCGCATCGCCTGGCCGCTCTCAACCCGCACCACCTGACCCTGCTTGAGTCCTCTGAGAGCAACCTCTACGCCCTCACCGCCGAACTCTCCCCATCCGCCTCTATCACACCCATCCTCGGCAGCACCGCCGACCCCGCGCTTCTCGAACACATCTTCGCCACGCATTCCCCGGCCATCGTCTTCCACGCCGCAGCATTCAAGCACGTCCCGCTGATGGAGCAGCATCCGCTCGCCGCTATCGCCAACAACGTCTTCGCGACAGAAACCCTCACCCGCGCCGCCGCCGCGCATCACGCCCGCATCATTCTTCTTTCCACCGACAAGGCGGTCGAGCCCGCCTCCGTCATGGGCGCCACCAAACGCGTCGCCGAGCAAATCGTCCTCACCTCAGGTGGAACAGCCTTACGCCTCGGCAACGTCCTCGCCTCGCGCGATAGCGTGACTGAGATATTCGCCCGCCAGATCGCCCGCGGTGGTCCCATCACCGTCACCGATCCCGCCGCCCGTCGCTACTTCCTTACGCTCACTGAAGCCGTCGATCTGCTGCTCACCGCCGCGGCGCATCCCCATCCGCCGGCCCTGCTCGCGCCCGTCCTTCCCGTCCCGCATTTCATCGCCGACCTCGCCAACTTCATGGCCCGCGCGCTTACTCCCCAACGCGAAATCGCAATCGAATTCACCCAGCCCCGTCCCGGCGACAAAGAAATCGAACAACTCTGGTCCTCAACTGAAACTGCGCAGCCAGCCACTCCAAACGCATCCACGCCTGGCGAGCTCGTTTCCATTCAATCCTCGATGCTGCCCCCCAGCCAACTCGCCCTCGCACTTGCACATCTCCACATCGCCGTCGAATCCCGCGACCTCATCGCCGCGCTCGCCCACTTGCAATCACTCGTCCCCGACTACACCCCAAGTCCTTCCGTGCTAGCCCTTGCGCGCCAGACAACCCATCGGGTTTCTCAATGAGTGTTCCCGGCACCAAGCGCCGCATCGGCGTCGTCACCACCTCCCGCGCAGACTATAGCCACCTCTACTGGCCGCTGCGCGAACTCTCCGTGCACCCTGAAGTCGACCTCGCCGTCTTCGTTCTCGGCGCCCATCTCTCTCCCGACTTCGGTTCCACCGTCAAAGAAATCGAGCGCGACGGCTTCCCCATCCAGGCCCGCATCGAGTGCTTGCTCAGTTCCGACACCGACACCGGTATGGCCAAGACCATCGGCCTCGCCATCCTCGGTCTTGCCGACGCGCTTACCGCCTGGCGNNGCGAAGAGCCAGGCCGAGTTCATCACGCCGGCGCACCCTCCCTCGACCACCTCACCCGTTCGGTCCTTCTCAACCGCAATACAATCGAAACCCAACTCGGCATCACTCTCACGCCGCCCACCATCCTCGCCGCCTGGCACCCCGTCACCATCCTCAGAAACACCAACGCTGAAGCTGACGCTTTCTTCGCCGTGCTCGCCGCTGCCCCCGGCCAACTCATCTTCGTCTACCCCAACGCCGACGCCGGCAGCCACGCGCTCATCCAACGCACCAGGCAACTCGCCGCCGCGCGCCCCAACACGCACATCTACGTCAACCTCGAAGCAATCACCTATTGGAGCCTTCTCGCCAACGTGACCTGCATGATCGGTAATTCGTCCAGCGGCATCATGGAAGCCGCCTCATTCGCCCTGCCCGTCGTCAACGTTGGCATGCGCCAGCAAGGCCGCGAGCGCGCTCGAAACATCATCGACGCCCCTGCAGAGACAGAGGCGATCCAAGCCGCCCTCCATCGCGCCCTCAGCCCGGAATTCCGAAACTCGCTCGCCGGCATGGAAAACCCCTACGGCAACGGCACCGCCGCCCAAACCATCGCTCGCGTCCTCACCACCGTTCCCTTGGAAGGCCTGTTAATCAAACAACCAACTCCAATTGCCTGAAATCGACTGTGCCCCATCCATCGCGCAGCCTCATCGCGCGATGGGCGGGAGACCATAAACTTGAGCCGCCCATGACCATTCCTCTCTCCGCCCCCGACATCACCGAGGCCGAAATCGACGCCGTCACCGCCGTCCTTCGCACCCCTCACCTGTCTCTCGGCCCCGAACTTGCCGCCTTTGAATCCGCGCTCGCCGCCTATCACGCCGTGCCCCACGCCGTAGCCGTCAGCTCCGGCACCGCCGGCCTCCATCTCGCCCTGCTCACCCTCAACATCGGGGCGGGCGACGAAGTCATCATCCCCTCTTTCGCCTTCATCGCCGTATCAAACGCCGTTCTGCAAGTCCGCGCCACTCCCGTCTTCGCGGAAATCGATCCCGTCACGCTCAACCTGGACCCGAAAGCCGTCGAGCAAGCCATCACTCTACGCACCCGCGCCATCCTCGTTGTGCACACCTTCGGCGTCCCCGCCGACATGGACGCGCTCCAATCCATCGCCCGCCGCCACAACCTCGCGCTCATTGAAGACGCATGTGAAGCCATCGGCGCCGAGTTTCAAGGCCGCCTTGCCGGCAGCTTCGGCGACCTGGCCGTCCTCGGTTTCTATCCCAACAAGCAGCTCACCACCGGTGAAGGCGGCGCCATCCTCGCCCACAATGCCGACCATGCCGGCCGCCTCCGTTCTTTACGAAATCAAGGTCGGCAGCCAGGCGCCGATTGGCTAGACCACGCCGAACCCGGCTACAATTACCGCCTCTCAGACATCGCCTGTGCCCTCGGCCGCGTCCAGCTCAGCCGCATTGAAGAAATGCTCGCACTCCGCCAATCCGCCGCCCTGCGCTACAACACACTCCTCAAAGACCTCCCCGCCCTCGAACTCCCACCCCTGGCTCTTCCAAACCGCACAATCAGCTGGTTCGTCTACGTCGTTCGGTTGCCTCAATCGACAGACCGCAACCGCATCCAGGCCGTCCTCACCCAGCGCGGCATCGCCACCGGACGCTACTTCCCGCCCATCCACCTTCAGCCCGCATGGCTCAATCAACCCGGCGCCGCCACACCCCATCTCCCCGTCACGGAATCCATCGCCCGGCGCACCCTTGCACTTCCCTTTTTCAACCGCATGACCCCCGCACAGCAGCAGCAAATCGCTTCCGCCCTTCTAGACGCCCTCCGCACCGCGAACTGACTCCCCAAAAACGACAGTCCGCTTCCTTCGCCATTCTTCCCGCTGCAACTCATCTTCCTTTAACAACAGACTTGGCATTCTCCACGCCGAGCGATTTTGCGGAGACATAAATTCTTGGCAAGCGATGCCATGATTGGCAACCTCTTGCGCTCGCGCGCATCTGTTGAAGTGTACGGCGCGTGTACAAAGTTGAATCAACCGGATGAACCTCGACAGGGCAGAAAAAGGGGCGCACGCTATTCCCACATCGGACCTCCCCACTGGTGAGTTTCAAATGAGGAATTCGCACCGCGAATTCCATCCATCAGTATCGGTATCCCCTTGCCTGACTCCCTAGACTTGCCTTATCCGCTGTTGAAGAGCAGGTACGTATGGTGGTCAAAACACACTCCAAGAGTCGCGGCGTCACCGGTCTCCACGTCGGGGTTTCCAACGTTCGGCGTTATTTTCCGAAGACCGTCGCCGTTATCGAATTGCAACTGGATCATTTGCAGATTCAATGTGGGTTGGACCCTGATTTCTGGCGGGGACAACCTGAAATTTTCGACCCTCGACTCTGCGCTTGGCTCGAGTCCAAGCATTTGCACCAATCTCCCGCTAGAACCTCAATCCCGCTCGCACTAATTCCCGCGGGAGAGAATTCCTTCCGGGTCCAACCGGTCGGGCTCAACGGCCACGTCAGGGTCAAAGTGACGTCAAACGCCGCAGCCTGATCTCGCAAGCGAATCTCGCACCGGACCGTCGCTNNAATCGTCATTCCATCTTGATACACTCAGGATGGAATGACGACCCGCCCTCTTGAACAGGAAATAGCCCACTACTTCGCCGCCGGCCCCGTTGCCGCCAGTGCCCCAGGCGCCATGACCGCGTTCCTCGCCCTGCGCGCCGCCCTTGAAAGCGGCCAGGTTCGCGCCGCCTCACCCGATCCCGACTCGCCCACCGGCTGGTGCGTCAACGCCTGGGTCAAGAAGGGCATCCTCCTCGGCTTTCGCGTCGGCGTTCTCGAGCAGCTTTCCGTCGGCGCCCTGTCGTTTGTGGACAAAAACACATTCCCCGCCCGCCAGTTCACAGCCGCTGACGGCGTTCGCCTCGTTCCCGGCGGTTCCTCAATCCGCTCCGGCGCCTACGTCGCCAAAGGCGTAGTCTGCATGCCGCCCATGTACATCAACGCCGGCGCCTACGTCGATGAAGGCGCCATGGTCGACTCGCACGCCCTGGTCGGCTCCTGCGCCCAGATCGGCAAGCGTGTTCACCTGAGCGCCGCGGCCCAGATCGGCGGCGTCCTCGAGCCCATCAACGCCAGCCCGGTCATCATTGAAGACGACGTGCTGGTCGGCGGCAACACCGGCGTCTACGAGGGAACCATCGTCCGCAAAGGCGCAGTCCTTGCTGCCGGCACCATCCTCACCCGCGGCACGCCCGTCTTCGATCTCGTCAAGGGACAAATAATCCGCGCCACTTCCGACACGTCTTCAGGCCCTGGCCTGCCCCTCATCATTCCCGAAAACGCGATCGTCGTCCCCGGCTCCCGCGCCGTCAACAGAAACAGAACCCATCCCAATGCCGAAGGCTGGGGCCTGAGCGTCTACGCCCCCGTCATCGTCAAATACCGCGACGACAAGACCAACGTGTCCACCGCGCTTGAAGATTTGTTACGCTAGCGTCTTTTGTTTTGTCATCCTGAGCAAAGCGAAGGATCTGCTGTTGTATTTCGGTGCTTGTGCTCCAAATTGCAGACAGAAGGAACAACCATCCCCCACCAGTCGTAATCACTATGGAATGAGCGCAGAGGCCAAATGAAAACCAGGAAGCCAAATCGCACCACACCCGCCCCACCCCCCGAACAACCTCGCGAAACCTTCTTTGACGGGTTGACCTCAAACCTGAGCACCGTCGCGGTCGCCCTGTTCATCTTCGCCTTCCTGTTTCAGATCTTCCTCATCCCATCCTCATCCATGGCCAGCACCCTGCTCACCGGCGATCATGTGCTGGTCGACCGGGTCACCTTTTCACCTGCCGCGCATTGGGCGCCCTTCGTTCATTACCGCGATCCGCGCCGGGGCGATGTAGTCGTCTTCTTCAAGCCGGTTGCGGAAGCCAATGGCGAACACATCTTNNCCCTACGTCAATGATTTTCCCTCCATCGATCCTTCCACCGAGCCGGAGGTCACAGCCGCGTGGTCCGTCCAGTTGCCCAGTTGCATCAAGGGCGACGATATCGTCGTGCCTCCCGGCAACTACTTCGTAATGGGCGACAATCGCACCATCAGCATGGATAGCCGCTATTGGGGATTCCTGCCGCGAGAGAATATCGTCGGCCGCCCGCTCTTTGTCTACTGGTCCATCGAGATACCCGACTCCGGCATCGAAGAAAAGCCCTTGGCCGACCAGGCCCAATCCACCTTCCACGAGTTCATCCATTTCTTTGATAAAACCCGCTGGAGCCGAACCTTCCACCCCGTCAAGTAGCGAAACAGGCCGGGTGCCCCAGGTCCCTCGCACCTGGGGACGTGGGATATCCCTATCTATAAGTTCTTTATCGCTCCTTACACATCGGACTGTGCCCCATCCATTCCGCGGCCTTTCGCGGAATGGGTGGGATAGTTCCATCTATCGATTGTTCTTCTTTATCGCCTCTTATATTCTTTCCCATGCGCCCCACGCGCTACATTGGATCAATGTCTTCCGAGGACGCCAACCATCCCCTCCAACCCATCCGTTTCGGCGTAATCGGCCCCGGTCGCGCCGCCTCCCGCTTTGCCGAAGGCCTCAAAGCCGTCGAATCCGCCTCACTCACATCCGTCTGGGGCCGGAATCCTGAACGAACCCAATCCTTCGCGCAAAAGTTCAGCGTTCCCCACTCTTACTCATCTCTGGATCAGTTCCTGTCCTCCGAAATCGACGCCGTCTATGTAGCCACCCACCCCGACACCCACGCCAGCCTCTGCATCCAGTCCCTCACAGCCGGCAAGCACGTTCTCTGCGAAAAACCCTCCACGCTCAACGAAGCCCAACTTATTCAGGTCCTCGCCGCCGCCCACCTTCACCGCCGCCTCTTCATGGAGGCCATGAAACCGCCCTTCTTCCCGCTCTACCAGCGCCTCCGCGAGCATCTGCGGGCCGACCCCATCGGCCCCGTCGGCTTTGTCCGCGCCGGCCATTGCGACTCCACGCTGCCCCCCGACTACCCACTCCATTTTCCCGAGCTCGGCGGCGGCGGCATCCTGGGAATCGGACCCTATGAAGCGTTTCTAGCCCTCGACTGGCTCGGCGACCTCAAGCAGATCCAGACCATGGGCCGGCTCAACCCCGCCGGCGTGGACGCCATGGCCATCTTCCAGACCGAGCATGAACGCGGTTTTGCCCAGCTCCACACCGGCCTCGATCTGCTCAGCCGCGGCGATGCCCTGCTCTCCGCTCCGCGCGGCTACGTTCTAATCCACGCCAACTGGTGGAACCCCACCCGCGCCACAATCCACTACCTCAACGGCCGCATCATCGAACTCCACGAGCCTTGCACCGCCGGCGGCTTCAATTACGAGACCGCCCATTTCTGCCAACTAATCCGCCAGTGCCAATGCGAAAGCCCCATCATCTCCCACCAGATGTCGCTAAGCATGGCCCGCCTCCTCGAATCCGCCCGCAAAGCCCTCGGCGTCCACTTCCCCACCGAGTAGTCTTCCTAATCCCTATTCCCTATTCCCTGCTTTTTTCACGGAACCGTAATCACAACCTTACCCACTTGCTGGTTCGACTCAAGGTACTTGTACGCCGCCACCGTATCCTTGAACGAAAACGTCTTGGCGATCTTCGGCACAAACCGCCCATCCGCCAGCCGATCGAAAACATACTTCACCGCGACCTCTCGCTGATGAGCATCCTGCGTAATCTCCCGCAACGTATAGCCCTGCATGCTCAGCCCCTTCGTCAGAGCCACAAACAGCGGAAACGGAGTAGGCGCCAGCGACAGCGCGCCATACTGGAAGATGATCCCGCCCGGCGCCGCTGCATCTGCAAGCTTCTCTACAAACGGCCCCGCCACCGGATCAAACGTCAGCCGCACGCCCCTGCCTCCCGTTATCTCCTTCACGCGCGCAACGTAGTCCTCTTCTTCGCTCACAATCACGTGCTGCGCGCCAAGCTCCAGCAATTCGGCCCACTTGGCCGACGTCCGCGTCACCGCAATCGCCGTCCCGCCCGCATCCCGCACAATCTGGATCGCCGCCAATCCCACGCTCGAAGAAGCAGCCGGAATCGATACAAAATCTCCCGCCTTCACCTGGCCGTAGTGCACCAGCGCGCCATAGGCCGTCAGGTACTGCATCCAGATCGCCGCCGCCTGCTCCGCCGTCAGATTCGCCGGATACTCGGCCAGCGCCCCCACGGGCACGACCGCCTCTTCGCCCAGAGTCCCATACTGAGTCATCAGAAAGTTCGGAATCGTAGCCGCCGGCTTCCCAACCCACTTAGCGTCCACACCCTCGCCCACCGCCTCCACCACGCCCGCAGCCTCATACCCCAGCCGCGAAGGAAACGTCGCCTGCTCCAGATACTGGCCGCGGTAAAACATCGACTCGGCCCGGTTCAGGCCCAGCGCCTTCACCCGCAGCCTCACCTCGCCCTTGCCGGGCTCTTGCGTGGGAAGCTCCTCCAGTTTCAAATTCTCCGGTCCACCATTCTCATGAAAACGAACGATCGTAGGCATACGCCCTCCTGCTCGCTTTGGATGAGTCTCAACCGCCAAAGATGCACCCAGTCCTGATCCCTCCTCACTCAGTCCCGCAGCCCCTCAGTCCCTCAGTCCATCAGTCACTCAGTCCCTTGGTTCCTGTTCCCTAACCACTAACCACTAGCCACTAACCACTATTCACTGCCTCTCGGTGCTACCATCGAATACGACAGATGCAAACGAAAAAACTGAAAATTATCCCCCTCGGCGGCCTTGGCGAATTCGGTATGAACTGCCTCGCGCTCCGCTGGGAAGACGACATTATCGTGATCGACGCCGGTTTGATGTTCCCTGAGTCGGAACTTCTCGGCGTGGATATCGTTGTTCCCGATATCACCTACCTCATTGAAAACAAACAGCATGTCCGCGCCATCATCCTCACCCACGGCCATGAGGACCACATCGGCGGCCTGCCGTGGATTCTCTCCGAGCTAAAAGTCCCCGTCTATGCCACCGAGTTCACCCTGGCCTACGTCGAGGGCAAGCTTGAAGAGCATCACCTCCTCGACGAAACCACCCTCGTCGAAATCACGCCGAAAGAAAAATTCGCCCTCGGCCCTTTCACCATCGAGCCCATCCGCGTCACTCACTCGCTGGTCGATTGCGTAGCCCTGGCCATTGAAACCCCCGTCGGCGTCGTCATCCATACCGGCGACTTCAAGATCGATCTCTCCCCCATCGACGGCCACGCCTTCGATCTCCACACCTTCGCCGAATACGGCAAGCGCGGCGTCCTGGCCCTGCTTCAGGACTCGACCAACGTCGAGCGCTCCGGCTACACACCCAGCGAACGCGCCGTCATTCCCCGTCTCGACGAAGTCTTCTCGCAGACCAAAAAGAAGCTCTTCTTCACCTGCTTCTCGTCCTCCATCTATCGCATCCGTATCGCCCTTGAGCTGGCTCGCAAGCACGGCCGCAAGGTCGCCATCGTCGGCCGCTCCATGATGGAGAGCACTGAGATCGCTCAGGACCTCGGCTACATCGAGATTCCCCAGGGCCTCATCATCAATCCCGGCCAGGTGCGCGACTTCTCGCCCGAGCAGTTGATGATCCTCATCAGCGGCACGCAAGGCGAGCCGATGTCCGCCCTCAGCCGCGCAGCGGTCGACAACCATCGCCACGCCCACATCGACGCCGGCGACACCGTCATCCTCAGCTCCCGCATCATTCCCGGCAACGAGAAGAGCATCTTCCGCGTCATCGACCATCTCTATCGCCGCGACGCCATTGTCGTCTGCGACGACGGCGCCAACGGCCTCATTCACGTCAGCGGACACGGCGCGCAGGAAGAACAGCGCCTGCTCATCAACCTCGTCCGCCCCAAGTACTTCATTCCCGTCCACGGCGACTACCGCAACCTCCAGAAGCATGCCCGCGTGGCCATGGAGACCGGCGCCGTCGAGCACGCCATCGTGATTGAAGACGGCGACGTGCTTGAAATGGATAAAACCGACGCCCGCAAGAAGGACAAAGTCACCGCCGGCCGCATCCTCATCGACTCCGGCTCCTCGATTGACGTTGTTGAAGACCTGGTCATCAAGGATCGCCGCATTCTCTCGGAAGACGGCATTGTTCTGGCGGTTCTCGCCATCAACAAGCGCACCGGCAAGGTAGACCAGCAGCCTGAAGTCATCATGCGCGGCTTTGGCGGCGCAGACATCACCGACCAGGCCCGCGAAGTTGTCCTCAGCACCCTCGACTCCCTAAGCATCGAGCAGAAATCCGACTACGGCATGGTCAAGGAAAAAGTCCGCGCCGAGTTGAAGCGCCTGATCCAGAAAACCACCGGCCGCCGCCCCATGATCATGCCCGTCATCCTCGAGATTTGAGAACGAAACTGTGGAATCAGGTTGTGAAGGATTGGAGCTTCATCGCGCTCTCCGTCAGTTGCGCCAAAAGCTCTGATTTTTCCGGTGCTTTCCCTTCGCGAAGTGCAGTTTCGACGTCATCCCAAAGAGTGTGAACGACTTTCGGCGGCCGCATACGATAGCCGCCCTCGCTCTGTCGCTCAAAATCATAGCTGAGCCAAGTGACCTCGCCGTTGCCCGCGGACTGCGGATTCATCGTGGGAAGCTCAGAGAAAAATGTACTATCCGTTGCAACAAAAAAACTCTTTCCCCAACGCCGGAAGATGGGAACCTTGAGCGCAAGCTGTGGCATCAGCCTCTTTTGTGCGGAGGACCGGAAGTCGGGTCGGCGCTTTCCAGCGTCAGTCAGAACGCCAGTGCGCACATATTGATCGAAAGCAGGACGAATGGTCTTTCCAGAGATGTAGACCGCCTGCACCTCAAGAGCCGCAAAATCAACAGCTTTGCCCCCTTCGACCCGCGTAAGAAGGAAATCGACCTTTCCAATCTTCTTGCGCTTTCCTTCTCTCAGCACCTCGAGAACCCTAACCTCCGGCACAGCTGCGCATGTAATGCCCTCGCCGAACGCGATCCTGGCTGCATCACGGAACATGATGCCCCCCTCAAGGAATCGAACCGGACAAACCACTGTCGCAACCCTTCCCTCCGTAAGAGAGCAGATTCCTAAGGGGTCCGTTTTGCCCCCCTTGGCGCAATCGTTTCCCCTAAAGGGACAAGGATGTAATTTTTGCGTAGGACGTGTGACCGGAACCGCGGTATCATGACCGAAGACTTCGCCGATTTGCAAAAGCGCCATGGCAACTCTCGTTTCCCAAAATGAACTTCAATTCGATGCACGCATTGTAAATGTTGCGTCCGTCCGCCAGGTCTCCCCTTTTCGTTATCCGGGGGGGAAGACATGGCTTGTGCCAACGATTTCGGCGTGGCTACGGCGTCGCAAGAAGCCGCTGAATACGCTTGTCGATCCGTTTGCGGGCGGTGCAAGTGTGCCCTTGGGGATGCTGGGCGAAGGAATCGTAGACCGAATTGTACTCGGAGAGCTTGATCCCGACGTCAGTGCAGTGTGGAAATGCGTGTTCAGTTCGCAGGAAGAGCTCCTGAGTCGCAGGATTATGACTTTTCCCATGTCGAGAGACAACGTTCTCAAAGAGTTGAGCCGCGGTCCAAGATCTGGAGTCGATCGTGCGTTCCAAGTTTTGCTTAGAAACAGAACCTTTCGTGGCGGAATCCTAGCTCCTGGGGCAAGCCTTATGAAAGTTGGCGAAAATGGCCACGGCGTTGCATCCAGATGGTATCCCGAAACGCTCGTGAAACGACTTAGAGCGTTGTACTCTCTTCGCTCCGCGATTGATTTCATCGAAGGAGACGCTTTTGCTCTTATCAATCGCTATATAGGCCAGCAAGACGTAGCCTTCTTTATCGACCCGCCCTACACCGCCGGAAACGGCAAGCGGGCTGGTCGCAGACTTTACAAGCATAGCGAACTCGATCACCTCGCATTGTTTGACCTGCTTGGCCGCGCCGCCGGAATTGTACTGATGACCTACGACGACTGCCCCGAGGTTATAGAAATGGCGAATAGCCACGGCTTCCAGATTGAGCGAGTTCCGATGAAGAATACTCACCACGAGAAGAAATACGAACTGCTCATTTCCAACTGCGGACGGTTTGCTTGATTACGCCGGGTGCCCCAGGTCTCGCCTTTGAAACCTGGGTTTTCACAGCGGCCTTCTCCATCGAAGAGAAGTAACGCTTCACCGACAGACTTCCCGCCGATTACCAATCTGCAAAACCAGAACCGTCAGCACCCCGTCTTGAATGTCGCAAAGGACGCGGTAGTCGCCCACGCGGTAGCGCCATAGATAGCCAAGAGAGCCCTTGAGAGCTTTGCCCAACTCGCGCGGATCGTCGCTAGGAGCAACACACTCATCCATGAAGTCGACAATGCGCCGGGCCGCGAGTTTGTCCAGCTTTCTCAGTTGCTTCTTCGCGGTCTCCGCGTACTCAATCGTCCAGGCCAAGGTCGTTCCTTACCGCAGCCGCGGAGTAGACGCGCTCCTTGCCCTTGCGGACCCGCTCCAGCGTCGCCGCGGCCAAGTAGTAATCCTCCATCTCGCCGATGCCGCTTTCAATGATCTCACGCAGATAGAAGGCCTTTGTCCGCCCCGTCCTGGCGGCCAGCCGATCCAGCCGGTTCGAGATTTCCGGCGCAAGCCTGATTGAAGTAGCCACAACCACCTCCAGAGTGGATACGTGTATTCATTGTATCGCAACGTCCGGCCGCTCGCCAAGAGCGCCCGGGCGCCGGGTGCCCCAGGTCTCGCCTTTGAGACCTGGGAGCGCGTAAAATCGCCGCCAACCGCCCTTCCCTGGCCCCGTCATTCATCCGATAATGAAGCAGAGGACGCTGGCCATGAGCATTTCAGTCGATCTCGATCCGGAAAAGGAAGCGCAAATCCGAGCGGAAGCCGAGGCTCTGGGCATCACTCCAGGCCAATTCGCCGGCGCATTCATCGAGGGGCACCTGAAAGCCTCCGCTGCGGGCCACGAAGATCCGAGCCTCGCGGCCATGCAATTCGTTTACGAAAAGTTTTCGAAGAAGTAGCATCTTGGCCCCGGATTCGGCGCCTGCACAAGCGATTTCGATACAATCCCCCCATGCGCCGCACCTTACTTTTCCTCGCCCTCACCGCCGCCGTCCTCGCCCCCGCTCTCCGTGCGCAGGAGCCCGAACCCCAAATCACAGCCGCAATCCCCGCCTGTCCCCCCACCGCCGCGCTCGACCAGCTCATCTCGGCCATTGACGCCGCGGTCAGCGGCCCCGCCGACAAGGACCGCACCTGCTTCCGCCAGCTTTTTCTCCCCGACGCCCGCCTCATCCCCATCCGCATCGCCGCCGACGGCACGGCCACCCCCGTCCTCCTCACCGTCGACGGCTGGATCGACGCCGTGGCCAAGCGCGGCAGCGCCGTCTTTTACGAGCATCAGGTCAAGGTCCGCACCGAATCCTGGGCCCACATGGCCCACCTCTGGAGCACCTACGAAACCCGCACCACCCCCGAAGGCAAGCCCCCCGAAGGCAAAGTTCTCGACCGCGGCATCAACAGCATTCAGGCCGTCTTCGACGGCAAGCGCTGGCAAGTCATCGAAATCCTCTGGCAAGCCGAGACCCCCGCCGACCCCGTCCCGGCGAAATACCTCCCGTAAGCGTGCGCCCCTATTCCATCCGGATTTCCGCTGACGCATCCCCGCATTTCCCTGTACAGTGATCCTGCATTCAAATCCCCCGGCCCATCAAAGGAGAACCCCATGGCTGCATCAGCGCCTCCGTCCAAAATCATGATCATCCGCCACGCGGAAAAGCCCCCCAATCCGCCCAACTCAAGCGGCCCTTGGGACGTGCAGGCGAACGGCCAGCCCGGCAACGGAAAGTCGCTGATCGTGCCCGGATGGCAGCGGGCCGGCGCACTGAATGCCTTCTTTGCCCCCTGCAAATCGACGCCCGCAAACCCGGCGATCGCCACGCCTGCCTACATCTATGCCGCCAATCCCGCCAACGAGACCCAGCGCCCCTGCCAGACGGTCACCCCTCTTGCCGCCTGGCTCAACTATGCCCAGGGCAGCCCCCAATTCAACGTCTCCTATAGCATTGGCGGCGGAGAGAAGGACCTGGTTGGGAGCGTGCTCGCTCTCGGCGGAGTCGTGCTCATCTGCTGGGAGCACCACAACATCATGCCCAACATCATGAAAAACATCGACAATCAGGTTCCAATCTCCAACTACTCGACCATTCCCAATGCCTTTCCCGACGTCTTCTACCTGGTCTGGCTGCTCGATCTGGATTCCAAGGGCAAAAGCTACAAATGGTCTTGCGTCAACCAGAACCTGATGGCCGGCGACGTGTAGCCATCGTCTTGGTCCCCACCCTCGCTGTGTGTCGCCGCGGCGACCCCGTTGCCGCCAGGGTGGGAAGCCGCGCGCCTGACCGATAATTGATTCATGCCAGAAGCACTCGTCACCCTCGCCGAAATCCGCGCCGCCGCCGCCCGCATCGCCTCCATCGCCGTCCAAACCCCGCTCGTCCGCGCCCCATTCCCCGGCCTCTCCGGCCACGGCACGGCCAAAGAAATCTACCTCAAAGCCGAAAGCCTTCAGCCCATCGGCGCCTTCAAAATCCGCGGCGCAGCCAACAAGATCCTCCGACTCACCCCGGCAGAAATCTCCCGCGGCGTCATCACTTACTCCAGCGGCAACCACGCCCAGGGCGTAGCCTACGCCGCCCGCGAAGTAGGCGCTAAAGCCGTCATTGTCATGCCCTCCAACGCCCCCGCCATCAAGCGCGCCGCCACGCTCGCCCTCGGCGCCGAAATCGTCGACGTCGGCCTCGCCTCCAGCGAGCGTCTTGCTGTCGCCGAGCAACTCGTCCGCGAGCACGGCTATGTCGTCGTCCCTCCCTATGACGACCGGCAGATCATCGCCGGCCAGGCCACCTGCGGCCTTGAAATCGTCGCGTCCCTCCCCAACGTCGACCTCGTCCTCGCCCCCGTCTCTGGCGGCGGCCTGCTCTCGGGCGTTGCAGCCGCCGTCAAACAACTCCGTCCTCAAACCAAAGTCTTCGGCGTCGAACCTGAGCTCGCCGGCGACACCGCCGAAAGCTTCCGCACCGGCTCCATCGTCACCTGGCCGGCCGAGTTCACCAGCCGCACCCTCGCCGACGGCCTCCGCACCCAATCCGTCGGCCAGCGCAACTTCGCCCACATCCAGGCCTTCGTCGACGGCATCATCACCGTCACCGAAGCCGAAATCCGCGCCGCCATGCGCGCCATCGTCTCCGTCACGCGCCTGGTTCCCGAGCCCAGCGGAGCCGTAGCCGCCGCCGCCCTCCTCTTCCACGCGTCGGAACTCCCGCCCTACACCACCGCCGTAGCCGTAGTCAGCGGCGGCAACGTCGATCCCGCCCTCCTCGCCCAAATCCTCACCGAAGCCTGATAGCTCGCCCCTGTTCCCTATTCCCTGACCCCGCTCACCTCGCCCACACCGCAACGTCGTTCCACTATCATGGTTCCCGTGACGACTTCCCGCAATCTCGCGCCCCTCGCCTTCGTCCTGGCCCTCCTTTGCGCCGCCCTCCCCGCCCCCGCTCAAAAGAAGGCTCCGCAGCTTGAAAAGCCCATGGCCGGCCCCCGCGCCACGCCCCTCCGTGTCACCTGGCTCTACATCGCGCCCGACCTCGCCTCCCAGAAGGTCGATCGCGTCCAGATCGGCCGCGAGATGGTCATGGCCGAGAAAAGCGGCCCCTGGCTCCGCGTCTACGCCAACACCGACATTCAGGAGGCGCAGGCCAAGGACGCCCCTATCTTCGGCCACGACGACACACCGCCCCCCGTCTCCGGCTGGATGGAAGCCAAGGGAGTCGTCATCGAAACCACCCCCAACGGCGACCAGGTCCTCATGGGCGAAGCCGCCAACCAGGAGTCGTTGGCCTCCGATCCCCGCGGCCCCGCCAACGCCGCCCGCAGCGCCCGTCTGCTCTACCGCCGTCTGGTCGAAATGTTCCCCAACTCCCCGCTCGTCCCTGAAGCCTCATGGCGCGCCGCCGACGTTCTCTGGCAATTGGAGAAGGCCGACGCCTCCACGCGCCCCTCCGCCCGTGAAAAAGAATCCTACATGCGCGATCAGATGGACGAAGACGAACTCAAGAAGGTCCTCAAGCTCTATCCCCACACCCGCCAGGCAGGGCTCGCCGCCTATGAACTCATCGAAAACAAGCTCTGCGGCGACTGGCAAGGTACGACCAAGTGCCCTGAAAAGGAATCCGAGTCCTACGAGAAGTACGCCGCCGAGTATCCCGACGGCCCACGCGTCGCCCAGGCCCTCTACCAGGCCGTCTACCGCCAGGCCGTCCTCACCGATATGTATGCCGCCGACGGCAGCGACAAGAAGGCCGACGAAGCCCACAACCACGCCCGCGAACTCGCCGCCCGCCTCAAAGACAAGTTTCCCCAAACCGATTCCTCCTGGCGCGCCGGGGCTCTGGTGTACAAATTGGATGAGGGAATTCCTGTCTACGGCATTGACAGGGAGTGAACCAGCGCCGACGGCGAAAAACTCACTCCAATGAAGGCTACGGGTGGTAAGCATGGGTATTATTGATCCGGCCCCAAAGGATGAAACCACCACAAAACTGTCATCCTGAGCGCAGCGCAGCGGAGTCGAAGGACCTGCGGTTGCTTTTCCTTTCTTCGGTTCTACTGTTTTGGGCCGGATCAATAACCCATCCACTTATCCCCTGAGGTATGCTTTATTCAGATTCTTACCGTTTCATTCGTAAATAGAAATACTTCAACAAATTCAGGCAGCTTCGAGCAATTGGATGATGTTTTGGATGGAGTGGTCGGCTTTGTGGAAGGCGGTTTCGAGTTTGCTTCTGGGGCGAAGGGCGGCTGCGAGCCGATATCGCCGCTGAATCGCTCTTGAAAGTCCGATATCTCTTGGATCGATGAAACGCGCAACATGTACTGCGAAACCCATGTGCGCGGGAGGCGTTCCAATGCGGCAAGGTAAATGAATCGAGGCAAACTAATTCGATGAGCTCAAACCGCTCGGGTCATTCTTGAAACTTGAGCAGAATTATACAGATTCTCAATTTTGACAGCGCGATACTCTCGAGGGGGGCCATTCCGTAAGGCTGGAGAAGCACACCCACGTGATGTTCGATCCCAGGATCGAGTCAAATTTTGTTCGCGGGAGCGTGTCGGATTGTTTATCTCTTCATTCATTCAGATGGCGAGCCAAAGGTATTATTGGTCGTCACCGTCGCGATTGGGCCGCATCCTATGGTCGATCACAAGCAACCTTCACCAGCAACTTGAAATATTCAGGATCTTGTCGCTCCCTGTATTCAACGAGCTTGTGCTTCGTGATCCGGTTTTTCCTTTCAAATATCTCTCCACGAAATATCTGATCGACGGGCTTCCCTCGAACGAACGCGCCTCCTGTTTCGTTCACCACTACAAATTCCTCGAGGCCAGGCTACCCGTGCGTTTCCTTCGCCAGCAGCATCAACGCGAAATCACCCTGTTCGAAACGCGGGAGGCCGGCAGCGCTTACGCCGTAACTTTGGGCTTCCCTCCGAAAAATGCCCTCTTTGAAGGTGAAATGCGTCTCCAGTTGCTGGTAAACGGCGTTCAGATTTACGATCTACAATTCACCATCGTGCCCGGATGGATTTTGGGATCGAAAGAAAAAGATGTTGTCTTTATTCTGCGCCTTCAAGGCATGAAGGGGTGCTATGAACAGGTTCGCTCCGCCACCAAAGCCCTGCATGAGATAGCTCCTCCGGCACTGCTCGTCGCGGCGCTCCAGGGAATTGCGACTGCCTGGGGTATCCGGGAGATGGCGGGGATTTGCGCCAAGAGCCAGTACTCCTACAACGAGCGCTCTTCGGCTCTGTTCATAGAGGCGTATGACGATTTCTTTATTGAGTTGGGAGCCTCGCGCACCACGGCCGACTTCTTCTCCAGCCCGCTTCCGGTCATCGAGAAGCCTCTGGATCTGATCCGAAACGGTCACAAATCCAGAACTCTCAAAAAACGTGCCTTCAAACTCCAGATTGCCGATGAGGTGTGCCGCTGGATGACTGAGATTTCACCGAAGGTCGCTGAACCGCTCGCAGTCCCATTCCGTACGCGAAGCGTCGAAGCCCACTCTCAGGCGCGTTCTGCGGCCTGTTGACAGCCCGGAGACGACAACCGGTCTCATAAATGCCTAGGCGCTTCCATCGTCGGCTGTGAGACCCGCCAACAAGGCGGGGCTCATGCTCTCCGCATGCCGAGGCGAATGGTTTATGAGACCGGTTCGAGCCATATTGTGGTCATGGTGAGAAAATGGACTGAAACCTGCGCGAGCATCGCGTAGTTAGATTTCATCCCAGTTTTTCGACCTTTGCCGCGGCCTCCTCCTGATTTGAGGCGCCGCGCCAATGGCGCCACGGAGGCTTTTTGAACCCCTATCTTCAGTCCGTCCTTTTGGGCATTGTGGAAGGCTTGACCGAGTTTCTCCCGGTCAGCTCGACGGCGCATCTGCGCATCTCTGAAGCTCTCATGCACATCCCCCTCGATGACGCCTACTGGAAGATGTACACCATCGTCATCCAGGTGGGCGCCATCCTCGCCCTCGCCCTCCTCTTCCTCAGCCGCATTGTCGAATACATCCGCACCTTTCCCAGGGGCGAAAACGGCGACCGCACCCTCCTCAACCACCCCCTCTCCCTCACCTTCATCGCCTTTGCCTGCACCTCCGCGCCCGCCCTGCTCCTCCACAAATGGAGCGAAAAGAATCTGGGCAGCCTGACCTCCATGGCCCTGGCACTCCTCATCGGCGGCATCGTCATGTGGATCATCGATGCCTGGGCCGCTCGCCAGGATCCAGGCACCACCGATATCGAGCAGATGTCCCTCCCCCACGCCATCTGGATCGGCCTCTGTCAGACCCTTTCCGCCGTCTTTCCCGGAACCTCCCGCTCCATGTCCACCATCGCCGCCGGTCAGTTGGTCGGCCTCGACCGTCCCACCGCCCTTGCCTTCAGTTTCCTGCTCTCCATTCCCACCATGATCGCCGCCACCGGCTGGGACCTCATCAAGGAGATTCACCCCTCCCAAGCCGCCCTCGCCGCCGGAACCGCCGCCCCCCATGTAGTCATGAGTCCGGAACGCTGGATCGTCCTCCTCATGGGCATCGTGGTCTCCTTCATCGTCGCTCTCGGCGTAGTCGAGTGGTTCCTCCAGTGGGTCCGCAAGCACGGCTTCGCCCTCTTCGCCCTCTACCGCATCCTCCTCGGCGTCGCCCTGCTCATCTGGGGAGCCAGATTCATCGCCACCTGACCTATCCGGAAAATCCAACTCCTGCCCTGGGGGTCCACACCATGGTTCCCCCCGGCCCTTTTTGCCCGGAATCCCCCTCCCGTCCACGGATAATAAAGGCTGCTCTGGGATTGTTTGCCCGCTCCATCGGCTCGCTCGCGGCAGGTTCCGGAGCACCATCGAGCGGGAGCGCCCACGCCATGAAGCCCATTTCCATCGTCCTCATCCCCACGCGAAGCCGCCCCCTGAACGTGTTTCTCGGGCTCATGCTGCTGCTCGCCGCGCTCATCCTTCTTCTTGCGCTGGCCACCTGGCGCGCCACTGACCCCTCGCTCAACACCGCCACTGACGCCGCCCTACCCCACGCCGTCCGCAACTGGACCGGCCTCTGCGGCGCCTGGCTCAGCGACCTGCTGCTGCAATCTCTCGGCGTCACCGCCTTCTTCCTCCCCGTCTGGCTGGCCGGAATCGGCTGGACCTGGATGCATTCCCGCTCCGGCGGCTCGTCCCTGCTGCGCTGGGTCGGCACCCTCTTGGCCCTCGTCTTTCTCCCTGCTGTCTTTGGGCTCCTGCCATGGCACTGGCGCTGGCTCCATGTCCTCCCCGTCGAGGGTGTAATGGGCCGGCTCATCTCCGCTCTGCTCGTCAGCTACATCAACATCCAGGGTGCCTGGCTGGTCACTGTCGTCCTCGCCGCCACCGGTCTCTACTTTGCCTCCGCCATCAGCTTCTGGGCCCTCAAAGAGAGCGTCAAAGACCGCTGGCTCCTCGCCCTCTCCTGGCGCGACCGCTTCCGCAACTGGCGCGAAGTCCGCGCCGAGCGCAAAGCCGAACGCCAGGCCCGGCGCTCCCCGGAGTCCGAACCCGGCCAGGCCGAATCCGTCCCGGCCACGCGCCCCAGCCGCTTCGCCGCCCTCTTTCGCCGCCGCAACCGCGCGCAGGACCAGAGCCTCTACCCCCTGGACGAGATCCCAGCCTTCCAGCGCGCCCCCATGCCCTCCGCGAAAGAAGGACCAATCCCCATCGCGGCGCCCGCCCGCAAACCCAGTCTCTGGGAGCGCTCTCCCGCAGCGCCCGCGCCATTCCCGGCCAACCCCGTCCCGGCTCCCGTCCCACAAAGGCCGGGTGCCCCAGAACCGGGGTCCCCACGGACGGGTCTTAGTCCGTGGGGTGGAGAGCCTGCCCTGAGCTCGCCGGGTGCCCCAGAGCCTGCCCTGAGCCTGTCGAAGGGTCTCGCTTTTGAGACCTGGGAGACCACAAGAGCCGACAAACGGGACCCACAGGAAATGCCGCCCCAGCCCACCGCCGCCCGCACCCCCGAACCCATCGCCATCCACGGCCGCGCCGATGCCCAGGTCCGCACCGCCACCGTCGCCCCCAAAAACGTCAGCGGCTTCAAGCTCCCCCCCAGCACCCTGCTCAACAACGGCGACGCCCCCCAGACCGTCCGCGAAGACGACCTCCGCGAGGAGGCCCGTGTCCTGGTCGAAAAATGCGCCGAGTTCGACGTCCGCGGCCAGGTCGTCCAAATCAACACCGGCCCCATGGTCACCACCTACGAGTTCAAGCCCGAAGCCGGCGTCAAATACTCCCGCGTCACCTCCCTCGCCGACGACCTCTGTCTCGCCATGCGCGCCGAGTCCATCCTCATCGAGCGCATGCCCGGCAAATCCACCGTCGGCATCCAGGTCCCCAACCACGACCGCGAAACCATCCACCTCCGCGACGTCCTCGAATCGGAAACCTTCGCCCGCTCCAGGGCCCGCCTCACCCTCTCCATGGGCAAGGACATCAACGGCCGCATCGTCACCGCCGACCTCGCCGCCATGCCTCACGTCCTCATCGCCGGCTCCACCGGTTCCGGCAAATCCGTGGCCATCAACGNNAACGCCATGATCATGAGCCTGCTCTTCCGCACCACCCCCTCGCAGGTCCGCCTCATCCTCGTCGACCCCAAGCGCGTCGAGCTGGGCATGTACGAAGGCATTCCCCATCTCCTCACCCCCATCGTCACTGAGCCCAAGCTCGCCGCCAACGCCCTCCGCAACGC
>PMWR01000357.1:0-761 GCA_003166055.1 Acidobacteriaceae bacterium | reverse complement strand
ATGCTCGACCGCGCCAACGTCGAGGAATCCATCACCCGTCTCGCCCAGATGGCCCGCGCCGTCGGCATTCATCTCATCCTCGCCACCCAGCGCCCCTCGGTCGACGTCATCACCGGCCTCATCAAGGCCAACATCCCCACCCGCATCAGCTTCCGCCTCGCCACCAAGGTCGACTCCCGCACCATCCTCGACACCAATGGCGCCGAAGCCCTCCTCGGCCGCGGCGACATGCTCTTCCTCCCTCCCGGAACCAGCCGTCTCGTCCGCCTCCACGCCCCTTTCGTCAGCGAGAAGGAGACCGCCGCCGTCGTCGGTTTCTGGAAAGCGCAGGGCGAAGCCGAATACGTTCAGGACTTCCTCCAGTCGCCCAAGGAAGAACGCCCGGCGGTCGACGGCTCCAACCCCGACCCCGACGAAAACGACCCCATGTTCGACGACGCCGTCCGTCTGGTCTTCGAATTCGGCAAAGCATCCACCTCGCTCCTCCAGCGCCGCCTGAGAATCGGTTACGGCCGCGCCGCCCACTTGATTGACCTCATGGAGCGCGACGGCCTGGTCGGCCCCGCCGACGGCTCCCGTCCCCGCGAGTTACTAAAAGCCCCCCACTGGCTCCATGAAATCTCCGCCATCAACGAATAGCAGGAGAGCGCCATCTCACCTCCAACAATGCTGTCATCCTGAGCGAGTGAGAATGATTTTGGAAAGTACTGATTCAATTGAGCGTAACTCCATAGATTCTTGCCGTGTAGGAACTGTGCAGG
>PMWR01000224.1:1672-7277 GCA_003166055.1 Acidobacteriaceae bacterium | reverse complement strand
GGTGTTTGGGGGCGTTCCACGGGTTGCACCCGTGGCTCCTTCGAAAATGCGGGTGAGGACGGTGGATCCGGGGGCTGACGTGGACGTCCGCGGTACAGCGGGTCTCCCACCCCACGGACCACCCAGAGGGTACCCGCCTTTCCGCGGGGACCCCGGTCTGGAGACCCGCGCTCCTGTCATGCGTGTTTGTGAGCCGAAGGATCATGAACGACTATTTTCGCTCCAGCATTCCGGGATGGGGATCACGCGGGGAGAAATGAAAAGGGCAGCCCTGGTTGGGGGCTGCCCTCTTGTTGTTGGAAGCAATTGCTTCGCGGCTTAGGGGAGGTAGTAACGGAGGGAGGTCCAGAACATGTTGTCGATGCCCTTGGCGCCGATGCCGGAAGCGCCTGACCAACCTTCACGAACCGCGTAGCCATACTGGAAGCCCTGGCGGAAGCGGCCGTGCTCACCCTTGTAAATGTCATACCACCAGCCACCGGTGACTTCCTGCACGTCGCGGGACTGTGCGCCGCAGGAGCCGCCGGGGATGTAGCCGGTAGAACCGCCGCCGTTATAGCCGGGGGCTGCGGTGGTAAGGCAGGCGGAGTTGGAGAGGAGCCTGGAGCCGTAACCGACAGCGGAGTTGCCGGGTGCGCCCCAGTGTCCGCCCCAGGAGCCGCCGGCGAGGACTTGCGCAGCGGTTGGGGTGGTGGTGCAGGGGAAGGCGCCGGCAGTGGTGGGGCAGAAGTCCGCGCTGGGCGCGCCGAGCGAGGTGGTGGCGCCAGCAACGCCGTAGTCGGCGCGTCCGGCGTAGTCGCCGCCATAGTTGAGGTAGAGGCTGAGGCGTGGAGTGGGAGTGGCTTCAACTGTGAAGAGGCCGGAAACGTTGTGGATGCCGCGGAGGTATCCTGAGGAGTCAGCTGTAACGTCGGCCAGGGTGGAGTCGCCGTAGCGTCCTACGCCGGGTCCGAAGAGGCCCTTGGCGCCGAAGGTGAGGATGTTGGGAATGACAGGAACGCGCAAGCTGCCGCCGAGTCCGCCAACCTTGATGCTGTTGTTGAGGTAACCGGCTGTGGTGAGCGCAGGCGCAACCGCGGCGCCGGTGGCGATGTCTTTGAGGCCGCCGTAGAGGTTGCTGTTGGTGGTCTCGCCGGGGTAGACGGTTTCGTGAGCGAAGCCGCCGATGCCGAAGATTTCGTAGTGGCCCCATCCGGGATCAAAGGCGGCTTTGGCGATGATGTCGGGGGCCTGGTTGAAGGAGATCGTGGCAATGTCGGAGCATCCGTTCACGGTCTTGTATACCGGAACCGCAACGTCGATGGTGTTGCCGGCCGAATCGGTTTCCTTCTGGTTGGTGTAGTTGACGATGGTGGTTGAAGGCGAGCAGGTGCTGACGGCGGCGTTGTAGTTGCCGCCGTTGGTTCCGGCGCTGCCGAGGACGGCGTAGGGCTCGTTGCCGGCCAGCGAGGCGGTGTAGAGGAGCTGCGGATTCTCAGCGGCGATGCCAAAGGCAGCGTGCTCGAAGGTCTTGGTGATGCGGAAGCCATACTGGCGGGTCCAGACGAAGCCCGTAACGTAGTTCGGGTCTATGGTCTGCGGCGTCAGGATGTCGCCGGAGAAGTTGGAGATGCCCTTCTTGTCTTCAGTAGCCAACGACCAGAGCTGGCCTCCGGTGAAGGCCCAGTGGCTGTTGGTTTCAGCCTGTCCCCATACGACGCGCTGGCGGAGAACGTAGCTGTTGGACTGGTTGTTGTTGGAGGTGATGCCGGTGCCCAACCAGTCAGCCTCATAGTAGCCGCGCAGGGTGCCCCAACTGGTTTTGCCTTCGGCCATGAGGGAGACGCGGGACTGGCGGGCGCTGCCGTAGAACTCGCTGAGCCGGTAGGCGTCGGCGCTCTCGTAGGGAAGCGCGTTGAAGGCGGTGGGAATGTCGCCGCCGGTGGCCTTGGTGCGGTAAATTGTTTCACCCGCGGTGAAGCCGCCGGGTGTGATGGTGATGCCCTTGTAGTGGAGGGTAGCGGGACTTGCGATTTCCTTCTTGATTTTGGCGGTCTCGTCGGAGACGGTGGTGGCCAGCGAAACCTGATTGCCCTTGAGGTCGGTGACGGTGGATTGCAGCGTGGTGACGGCGGCTGCGTTGTCGCTGACGGCCTGCTGCTGAGAGGAAGCGGCGGCTTGAGCCTTGTCCGCGGCAGCCTGCGCATCGGCGGCGGCTTGCTGGGCCTGCTTCAGCTGTGCATCCTTGTCGGCGAGGTTGGTCTTGAGCGAGTCAATCTGGCCTTGCAATTCCTGGCGCAGGGCCTGAATCTGTTCTTCGACCGTGGGCGGCGGTGGCGTTTTGGGCCTGGCGGCCTTCCTGGTTGTTGCGTGTTTCTTAGCCGGCGGCGGTGCATCGTCGCTGGCGTACGCGGCTGAGACAACGAGACCTGCTACCAGAATTGCAGCGGCAACAGTTTTGAGCTTGAGAATCATTGGGCCTCTCTTTTTTTTGGATCAGTTTCGATCGTGAGTGCGCACACCTTCATCGCGAACGCTCAGTAGTCCTGTATCCACAAAACCTTGCAGATGACAAAGACCGTCAGCTTTCAGTTCGAGACTCGGGAGCAACATCGGTGGCCCGGAGATTCTTTGGACAGGCAAAGCACTCCCGGGCCAGTTCCGTTAACCAGCCTCGCAGAGTTCGATGAATATTTGACGAATTCACACATTTTTAATGGAGCCGCCCGCCATAAAGCTCAATCCGCTTCTGGTGATTTTACCATCGAACTCGGCGAAATCAACTCGGTTGTTTCCGGCTCCGATCCCGGCCGCTGGGGCCGTTGAATGGGGTGGTTTGCGCGAAGTCCCATAGAAGAGTTTCCCCAGGCTGAGGATCTCGATCGACGTCCCACAGACGAGTCAGGGGTTCCCGCCTGTTTGCAGGGATCAAGGCCGTGGATCACCGCGGCATTCACGATTCCGCATCGTCCGATGGGTGGAGAGAAAGGTAGCCTTTTAGGTGGTTGCCGGTGTGGCGTGTGGGCCCCGATGCTCATTGGCAATCATGAAAAGACTTTCAGCTTCCCTGCTTGTTCTGTCTTCTGTGGCCAGTGTGTACGCGCAAGGCGCATCGGCGAATGAATCTTCAAACGGCTTCTTCAACAAATGGCTGGCGCGGACGTCGGCGACGCAGTCGAAACAACCACCGTGGGCAGTTCCGCTGGTAACGACGTATACCGGTCTGATCCAGGTGGCGCGCACGGACTTTACGCGTCAGATTGCGCCGGCGCGAACGGATACATGGAACTTTGACAACAGCAAGGGTGTGAACCTGGTTCCGTGGGCCAACACCGAACTGGTGGTGAATTTGCCGCCGTATATCGAACACAACACCACGGCCAAGGATGGCTGGGGCGACTTTTCGTTTCTGGTGAAGTACCGGTTTCTGAGCGGGAATCAGCAGCATGGGAGCTATACGTTGAGCGCGTGGGCGTTGACGACGGTGCCGAGCGGCAGCTTCAAGAACGGCTCGACGAACGGCAGCGTGCAGCCAAACGTGGGCGGCGGCAAGGGGTTTGGGAACTTCGACGTGCAGACGACGCTGGGCGCAACGTTGCCGACGGGCACGCCGGCGACCACGACTTCGGGGCGACCGATTTTGTGGAATACGGTGGCGCAATACCGGGTGGCGAAGTTGTTCTGGCCGGAGATTGAGAGCAACGCCACGTTTTTCAAGGGCGGGCCGAACGACGGCAAGACGCAGGAGTTCATTACGCCGGGGATGATTATCGGCAAGTGCGCGTTCCGCCCTTCGGATCCGAAGGCGCGGCCGGGGCTGGCATTTGGCGCGGGGATGCAGATTGCGACGAGCAAGCTACACACGTATAACCACGAGTTTGTGGGGACGGCGCGGCTAGTGTTTTAGTCAAGTTCAGCGCGAACGTAAAAGAATTGACCGAAGGCCCGGCTTCAATGCCGGGCCTTTTTATTTGCCGGCGCTCAGGAGGTTGGCGAGGATGCGGTAGGCGCCGGGGACCAGTTCGGGGAGCTGGCGATAGAGGGCGTAGGAGACATAGATATAGGTTCCCTTGCCGGGATGGGCGACGACGAGGCCGCCGCGTTGCGGGTCCTGTCCGGGGTCGGCGGTTTCAGTGAGAGCGGTGTAGCCCTTGTCCCACGAGTCGAGGAATGAGTGGCCGCGCTCCTCGACCCAGCGGTCGAAGTCGGCTGTGGTGATGGCGTTGGGCGTGGTGAGCAATGGGTTGGCGGGTTCGAGGAGTTTGACGGGGGCGGCTTCGTCGACGACGCGTTCCGCGCGGCCCATTGAGAGCGGCAGCGGGGCGGGGAAGTTGCCGGTCTGGTACTGGACGATGAGCGTGCCACCGTTGCGGACAAAGGCATCGAGCCGGGGCTGGGCGGTGGCGAGTTCAGGACGCGAAGAATAGGCGCGGATTCCGATCACCAGCAAATTCCAGGCAGAGAGATCGGAAGAGGTTAGTTCGGCTGGGGTGAGTAAGTGGGGCATTACGCCGAGGGCTTCAATGGCGTCTGGGACCAGGTCGCCGGTGCCCATGATGTAGCCGATACGCAGACCTGGAGCGAGCTTTACGTCCACCTTGCGGGTGAGGAGCTGCGCGGGCTTGTAGAGGTTATAGGGGCGCAGGCCGGGATAGCCTACGGATTGCCAGCCGGAGGAATAGCAGGTGACAGAGGCCAGATTGCAGATTGCAGTCGAGTCGCCGGTGCTAGCGACTGCCTTGATGGCGTAGGGAGTGGACTGGGCGGGCGATGCGGACGCCGCGGCGGGGGTGACGGAGAAGAGGATGGGTTCGGTGTTGCCTGCGGCGGAGAGGCGGAAGGGCGCGGAGGCGGGTTGGACCGTCCAGCCGACGGGGAGGGTGAGGGACACTGTGCCTTCGGCGGCGGCCTGCGCGTGGACGGTGACGCGGACGGGGAGGGCCGAGCCGTCAAGGGGAAGGATGCGGGCTTCGGGGTCGATGCTGACGCCGATGGCGGGGGTGACGACCAGTGGTTCGTAGATGCCGCCGGGGCCGAGCTCGCGCTGCATGGTCTGAACCACCTTGCCGACACGGAGGGGGAGGCCGTTAAAGCTGAACTCGGCCCATGCGGCGAGGGGCCAGGGGGCGAAGGAGCGGCCGCGGTAGGCGGGATTGGTCAGGTCGTAGTAGGGCTGCTCGGTGTTGGGGCGGGTGAAGTAGGGTTCGGTCGGCTGGGCGTCGGCGGGGACTTTGAGCTTGTAGACTGCGTCGGCGGAGGTGTCGGTCTGCAAGGTGCTGACGGCTTCGCCTTGCTGCCAGGGGCTGCCAGTGCTGCTTGCAAGCCAGGTTTTTTCGAGATGGGCTTTGGGGGCGGCGTGCGCGGTGTGGACGCGGACGTTGATTTCTTCGCCGGGGGATACTGAGCGCGGGGTTTCGTCGGGGCCACCGCCGCGGAAGCTTTCGGGCTCGAGCTTGGTGGTGTGGGTGGTGAATGCCACCAGGTCGAGGCCGAGGAGGGTTTTGAGAGCGGTTTGGAACTGGTCGATTTTGAGGTCGAGTTCGAAGAGGAGGTTCGCTTTGGCAGCGGGGCTAAGAGTGCTGGCGGCCGCTTTGGCGCGGAGGTCGAGGGTTTGGCGGTAAATGGG
>PMWR01000224.1:0-1662 GCA_003166055.1 Acidobacteriaceae bacterium | reverse complement strand
CGGCCCAGGGCTGGATCACGCTGGCCGACCTGGATGGTGACGTCGGTGGAGGGCGCATCTTCAGACCACTCGCCAGTGACGTAGTTTTTGAATTTCGCCGGAGCCCATTTGCCGGTGGCGTAGTCAAACATCTTTCCATTTTCAATCCGGGCGAAGGGGACCATGGAATAGACGGCGAGAGGCTGCCAGACGGTGAGGCCGAGGCCGCCTTCGCTGACGGGCTTGAGCTGTTCGGGGAAGACGTTGGGATCGGCGGCGGCTTTGAAGACTTCCTGAGCGATTTCGCCTGAGACCTGGTGGTGTCCGTGTCCGTCGGTGATGCCGCCGACGAAGGTGGAGACAACGATCTGGGGGCGCTCGCGGCGGACTGCGAGGACGGCGTCATAGAGGACACGGTCGTGGCCCCATTTTGCGAAGGCTTCTTCTTGTGTCTTGGAGAAGCCGAAGTCGACTTCGGTGCCCCAGTACTGCTTGACGCCGTAGTACTCGCCGGCCTTCAGCAATTCATTCGTTCGGATGAGGCCGAGGGCGTCGTACGTGTCGGCGGACATGGCGTTCTGGCCGCCTTCGCCGCGGGTGAGGGTGAGCAGCGAGGTGCGGACGCCGAGGCCGCGGGAGATATAAGTGAGCAGCGCGCCGTCTTCGTCGTCGGGGTGGGCGACGATGATCATGAGGCTGGCGGTGGTGGAGAGGCGCTTGAGGGATTGCTCGAGGGCGGCTGCTCCGCGGTTTTCGGCGATTGGCAGGGCGATGCTGGTGGGCTCGGTCGACGGAAGTTCTGCGACGGGCTTTGGTGGCGCGGGCGCAGGGTGTTGAGCGGGCGACGAAACGGTGAGAATCGACGCGAGGAAGAGGCCGGCAAGGGCCGAGCCCGCTGCTGCCCGGAGATGTTTGATGGAAGGGACCATACCTATCGCCAGTGTACAATCCGGTGAGCGAAACGGCCCTATGACTTCATCCCAACCCACGTCCGGCAGCGACAATCTTCAGCGGCGGATTGGGCTGCGTTCGGCGGTGACGCTGAACATGCTGGAGATGATCGGGGTGGGACCGTTTATCACGCTGCCGCTGGTGATTGCGGCTGCGGGGTTCAAGCTCTCAATTTGGGCGTGGGTGCTGGGCGCGGCGATTGCCGTGGCCGATGGGTTGGTGTGGGCGGAGCTGGGCGCGGCGTTTCCGCGGGCGGGCGGGTCGTATGCGTTTTTGCGCGAGATTTATGGGCCCACGGGCGCGGGGAACTGGCTGAGCTTTCTCTACGTGTGGCAGGTTAGCTTTACCGCGCCTCTTTCGATTGCTTCAGGGTGTATTGGTCTGTCGAGTTTTCTCGGGGCTTTCTGGCCGGGGATCGACAGCGCGCCGTTGGCCGCGTTGCCGTGGTTGCACTACTCGGCCCTGACGGCGGCGGGGGCGTGTCTGCTGGTGACTTGGATGCTGTATCGCAGGCTGAGCATCGTTACCGGAATGGCATGGGTGCTGTTTGCCGGGGTGATGGCGGCGATTGCGGGCGTGATTGTTTCGGGGTTCGCGCATGCTTCGGCGATGGGCGGATGGCATATGCCGGTTGCGCCGGGGCTGGGCGCGGTGACTGGGTTTAAGGCTGCTGCGAGCGAACTGGCGCAGGGCACGCTGCTGGCGACGTATTGCTACTGGGGCTACTACAAC
>PMWR01000244.1:153-20513 GCA_003166055.1 Acidobacteriaceae bacterium | reverse complement strand
TGGAGACCCGCGCTACTTTCAGAAACACCGCCTGTCAAAAAAACTTAGCAACTAAATGATTAGTTTCGCGTCTGAATAGATAGCAAGGATCGACGAACGGGTTTTTCCAGGCTTTCAGCATCTATGCCGCCAAAGAGATCCATCACGCTTACGCAAGCCGAACTCCGGCTCATGCGAGTTCTCTGGGATCGCGGCGAATCGACCGTAGCCGACATGGTTTCAGCGGTTTCCGACGAGGGCGCGCTCGCCTATACCTCCGTACTCACCACCATTCGCATTCTCGAAACAAAGGGCTACGTCAGCCACCGGCAGGAGGGCCGGGCATTCCTCTATGCCACCAGCGTTGGGGAGACCGAAGCCAGCCGGTCGGAAGTCCGCCACGTTTTGCAGCGGTTCTTCGGCAACTCGCGCGAACGGTTGCTGCTTTCCCTGCTTGGCGACGACGAGATTACCCCCGCGGAGCTGAAGCGACTGAGAGAAGCCATCGCCCTTGCCCCGGACGATGAACAGCAGGACGATCGACAGCCGGTGAATCAAGGGGAGGAGCGCTAGATGGAGACTCTCTTCCATATCACTTCGAGTTTTTCGGCAACCGCCGTAAGCGCGCTTTGTTCAGCAGTATGGGAAGGCCTGATCCTGGCGGCGTGCGTGGCCGTCTGCCTGCGCCTCTTCCCCGGCCTGAGCGCGGCTGCCCGATCGGTTGTCTGGCTCAATGTATTCCTGCTGGTTGCGGTGTTCCCTCTTGTTCCCTCGCCGCATATTCTTTCTCTCGTGGAAAAAGGCGGCTTTCCCGGAACCCCTGGCGTCCCCGCGCCCATTCAACTGGATCTCGGCTGGAGTGTGGCGATTGCCGCTCTCTGGTGCATGCTCTCCCTGGGTCGTGCCATCCAGTTGCTTGTCAGCGCTGTGCGCCTGCGCGGGCTGGTCCGGCGAGCAACGCCCATCTCGCCGGGCCCGGCTTTGCAGCCTCTGCTTCAGACTCAATGTGGATTTGGCAAAGCCAGCCGGTCCGCTCTCCTTTGCACCTCAGACGAGGTCGAGCGCCCCAGCGTATTTGGATTTTTCAGGCCGCGCATCCTGCTTCCCCCCGTCCTGCTCGAGGAGCTTTCCAGCTCGGAGCTACAGCAGGTTGTGATTCACGAGATGGAGCATCTCCGCCGCGGCGACGACTGGACCAATCTGCTGCAAAAGATCTGCCTTGTTCTCTTCCCGGTGAACCCGGTGCTGCTGTGGGTCGAGCGGCGTCTTTGCGCGGAGCGCGAACTGGCCTGCGACGACAGTGTTCTGCGCTCCAGTTGCGGCCGCAAGGCTTACGCGCTCTGCCTGACGCATCTGGCGGAACACTCCATGCTGCGGCGGGGCTTCACTCTTGTGTTGGGCGCGTGGGAAAGGCAGTCGGAGTTGGTCCGCCGTGTCCATCGCATCCTGAGCCGCCCGAGCCAATCGATGAGCCGGCAGCGGGCGACGCTGGTAACCACAGGCCTGCTCATCGCCGCGTTAGGCGGCGCAGTCACCCTTGCGCGGAGCCCGCAACTCGTCAGCTTCGTCCCCCATGCTCAACCAACATTACAGGCCAGTTCGATTGGCCCTTCGAGCTTCGCTAACAGCAGCTTCAATCATTCCAGAATTCAAACGCCAATGCCGTCCGCGCAACTGGTGAAGGCCATCATGCCCGAGCGGCCGGCTCAAACCGGAAATGACAGGAAGCCGCTCCAGATTAAAGCTGCAAAGAGAGTCGCAAATCCGTACCGCGCCGAAGCGCAGCAGACATTTGAAGCGCAGCAAACATTGGTTGTTCTTACAGAATGGACCGACAACGGAATTCCGCCGCACCTCGTTTTCGCCGTCGCCACCAGTCGTGTTCGGTATGCCGCCGTGCCCGTAGCAAACGGCTGGCTGATCGTACAGATCTAAACGTAGAGTTCACCGGCGCAGCAGGTTTGCGCTCAACTTCAACTGCAAGTCGTCAACCACAATCGTCAACAAGGAGATGTATCCCCATGAATCAAGTAACTAATCAATTAGTAGCCAAAGGCAAGAGGCTGGCCATCCCCGCCGCGCTGCTCGCAGCCTTTGGGCTGGGTGCGCTCGCGTTTGTAGGACACGGCAATGTCAGCGCCGCGACCGCGCTCGACGACCAAAGCGTTTCCGCTCTCACCTCGCTCGACCGCGCCATGGAGGTTGTCACCGCAAAGGTCACTCCAGCGGTTGTGTACGTCGCGGTAACCTCGAAAGGTTCCGCCGAAACGACCTCCGACGGCCAGATGCAAGGCATTCCCCCGGGCCTCAGGCAATTCTTTGGCCCGATGTCCCAGGGCCCCGCGCAACCGCAGATTGAACACGGTGTGGGAAGCGGCATCATCATTTCACCGGACGGATACATTGTGACCAACGATCACGTTGTCGATGGCGCAACGCAGATCAAGGTCACCCTCAAAGATCGCCGCACCCTAAACGCCAAAGTCATCGGAGTCGATAAGCTCAACGATCTGGCGGTCATCAAAGTCGACGCATCCAACCTGCCCACCATTGCGTGGGGCGACTCAAACAAGCTCGAACCCGGGCAGACAGTATTGGCCTTTGGCAGCCCGTTCGGCTACTTCCCGTTCTCGGTCACGCGCGGCATTGTGAGCGCCCTCAATCGCCCCAATCCTTACTCGGATGACGCGCGCAAGCCCGGCAATTTCATTCAGACCGATGCGGCCATCAANNCAATCCCGGCAACTCCGGCGGAGCGCTGGTCAACGCGCATGGCGAACTGGTTGGCATCAACACGTTCATCATCTCCAACAGCGGATCGTTCGCCGGCGCGGGCTTCGCGATTCCATCGCAGATTGTGCGCTCCACAGCCGAGCAATTGATCAAGAACGGCAAGATCGAACACGGGTATCTCGGCATCAGCATGAATGACGTCACGCCTGACAACGCGCACTTCTTCAACCTGCAGGATGCAAGCGGAGCAATCGTCGCGCAGGTTACTCCAGACTCGCCCGCAAGCCGCGGTGGCATGCATACCGGCGACGTGATCACCAAACTCAACGGTGAACAGATCATTAACGGAAGCGCGCTGCAGGTGGCAGTGAGCGAGATGACTCCCGGAACAAAGATTTCACTGGGTGTGATGCGCGATGGCAAGCCGGTAACTCTTGACATGACGGTGGGCGAATTCCACGGCAAGACCGAAGTCGCCGCCAACGGCGAGGACGGTCAGGATGGTCCGCAAAGCGGCAAGCTTGGGCTCGCAGTGAGCGACCTGACCCCAGACACAAGGCAGCAGATCAACGTGCCTGACCAGGTGCATGGCGTTGTCGTNNGAAGTCAATCGCAAGCCGGCGCAATCGGCCAGCGAATTCGCCAATGAAGTGCACCAGAATCAAAACGGCAAGGACCTTCTGCTGCTCGTCTGGTCGAAGGGCAATGCGAGCTATCGCACCGTTCATCCCGATCAGAACGATAACGGGTAGTTTGAAAGCGATGAGGCCGCCATCAGCAATGATGGCGGCCTCGTTTTGCCTGGCGCAAATTGACGGACAACATCCAGCTCTAGCAACCGCCTCCGGATGGGCTTTTGCTTTGGGGGTTATGCCAACTGCCGTCGGGCGCAATCAGCGCGTCCGCTTCTTTCGGCCCCCAGGTGCGGCGTTTGTAAGGGCGAACGCGATGATGATGCGTGAGCACCGGATCCACCACCACCCAAGCGGCTTCAACCGCGTCTTCGCGTGTGAACAGCGCGCCGTCTCCCGCCATCGCATCGCCCAATAGGCGCTCGTATGGCGTCTCCTCGCCGGCCTGCTGTTCCAGCATGTAAAGCTCTTTCTGCTGACCGATGAATTCCTCGCCCGCAAGCTTCACGCGCGCGGCGATAGCCACAGCCGAATTCGGCGAAAGCCGGAAGCGAATGTAATTCGACCGCCCCGTCAGCGGCGCCGAATCCGCGAAAAGCCTTTGCGGAGCGGGTTTCAGTTCCACCAGCACTTCGGTAGCCGTGTCCGGAAGACACTTGCCGGAACGCAAATACCACGGCACTCCCTCCCATCGCCATGAATCGATAAATAATTTCATGGCGCAGAAGGTCTCCACGTCGGAGTTCTTCGCCACGTCCTTTTCTTCGCGATATCCATCGTACTGGCCGCGGACCACGTCGTCCGGCGTGAGCGGGCGCATGGCCTCAAAGACTTTCGCCTTTTCATTATGCAAGGCTCCGAAGTTTCTGCCCGCGGGCGGCTCCATGGCAAGGAGCGCGACCACCTGGAAGAGGTGATTCTGGATTACGTCGCGCAGACAGCCGGCTGACTCGTAAAACGCCCCGCGCTTTCCCACGCCGAAAGTCTCCGATAGCGTCACCTGCACACTGGCCACGTAGTTCCGGTTCCAGATCGGCTCAAGAAAGGAATTGGCAAAGCGGAAATACATGATGTTCATGATCGCTTCCTTGCCCAGNNAGGAAGTGATCGATGCGGAAGATCGAATCCTCAGGAAACACCGAATGCGCTGCCTTGTTCAATTCCTTCGCCGACGCCAGGTCGCGCCCGAACGGCTTTTCGACGATCACGCGCGCATTCTCAGCCAATCCCGCCTTGCCGAGGCTCTCGATCACCGTTTCGAAAAGCACGGGAGGAATCGCCAGATAGAATGCGGGCCGCTTTGCTTTGCCCAACGCTTTCTTGATTGCCGCGAACGTTGCCGGATCCTTGTAATCGCCGCTCACATATTGGAGCAGCGAAAGCAGCCGCTTGAACGCTTTGTTGTCATCGATGCCGCCGGCTCGTTTAAGGCTGTCTTCGATGCGCCGGTGCAGCCGCTCCATGCTCCACTTCGGAAACGCCACGCCCACCAGCGGAACGTTGAGCACGCCCCGCTTCACCATGGCATAGAGCGCAGGGAAAGTCATCTTGTGCGCCAGGTCGCCGGTGATTCCAAACAGCACCAGCGCGTCGGAATGAACTCTCTCCATCAGGCGCCTCCTTTCTTGTCGCCGGCTTTTTCCTCGTGCCCGCCAAATTGAAAGCGAAGAGCGGACAACAGCTTGTCGGCAAACTGATCTTCACCTCGCGAGCTGAACCGCGCATAGAGGGCGGCGCTCAACACGGGAGCCGGAACAGACTCATCGGTCGCCGCGGCGATGGTCCATCGGCCCTCGCCGGAGTCCGACACACGGCCTGCGAACTTGGATAAGTCCGGACTATCGAGCAGCGAAATCGCAGCCAGATCCAGGAGCCACGAAGCGATTACGCTTCCGCGCCGCCACACCTCCGCGATGTCCGCAATGTTCAAGTCGTACATGTAGTACTCCGGATGGCGCAGCGGCGTCGTTTCCGCATCTTCCGTTTGCCTCTTCTTGCCCACGTTGGCGTGGTGCAGAATATTCAATCCCTCCGCATAAGAGGCCATGATTCCGTACTCGATCCCGTTGTGAACCATCTTCACAAAGTGCCCGGCTCCGCTGGGTCCGCAGTAGAGATAGCCATGTTCCGCGGTCCCGCCCACTTTCTCCCGGCCCGGCGTGCGCGGCGCGGAATCGATGTTCGGCGCCAGCGCGGCAAAAATTGGATCGACCCGTTTCACAACCGCTTCTTCGCCGCCGATCATCAGGCAGTATCCACGCTCAGCGCCCCAGACCCCGCCGCTGGTCCCGGCATCCACATAGTGGATTCCCTTCTCCTTCAGTTCCGCGGCGCGCCGGATGTCATCGCGATAATAGGAGTTTCCACCGTCGATGATCACGTCATCCTTTTCAAGGAACGGAACCAGCGCGGTCAACGTCGAATCGACCACGGCGGCAGGGACCATCAGCCAGATAGTGCGCGGCTTCCGCATCTTGCCGGCAAACTCCTCCAGCGTTGTTGTACCCGTCGCTCCTTCCTTCACGAGCGCGTCGACCGCCTCCGCGTGAAGGTCGTAGACAACGCATTGGTGTCCGGCCTTCATGAGCCGTTTCACCATATTGGTTCCCATTCGGCCCAGGCCGATCATGCCCAATTCCATTCGGTTTTTCCTTTCGATTCAGAGCTCGGGTCCCCGCGCTCCACAAACGTTCAGATGCATTCCTTTATCTACTGGTTTCCACTGTCCGCAGTTTTGCGCCGCCATCCCTTGAACTCACGCACTGCCGCAAACACGCACCCGGCCACAACGCACGATTCATGGACGTCCATTCTTCAAGTCCCTTCGCACAGGTTACATGGTCATTGGGTGAAAAATGCATGGCGCCGCATCTGATTTCTATCGAACCAACCGGCCTTTGCCCTGTACACAATTGAACAGCTTCCCTATCCTCCGGTCTTCGATAGTACTCGTAACGTTCACTTGAGAAGAGTCCGCGCACGGCGGCGAGCGCACACCAGCACAGGAGATCAAATGACAGGAAGCAAGTTGAACCACGAAGGAAACAGCAGCGGGCTGGGCGAGCCGGATCCTGGCCCTTACTGGAGGCGCATGCATCGTGACTGGCGCTTCTGGGTTGGCGCGGTCCTCATGTCTGCCGCTCTCGCAATTTACGTTCTTAGCGGAGATTTATCGTGGCTTCCGCGCAGTCAACCGCAGCAGCCCGCAGCGATCGCCGCGGAGGACTAGAACCGGTCTCATCAATCGGCATATCGACTCGCGGGGATCGTTCGACCCGCTTTGTCGCGGGTCTCACAGTCGTCCAGATGAGGGCTGAGGCATTTGCGAGACCGGTTGCAGCAGTCCCGTTCCGATGATCCTGCCCATGCGCGCTCAGAGCCCGCAACGGTGAATCCCCGCAGTTTCCGCTCTTCAGAGAAGCCCAGAGAGCCTGCCGACTCATCCCAAATTCAAACTTCGACCCGCCGGAGCCGCAGAGCAATGATTCGTCCTATTTTCGCCCCAAAATGTCCGCATGAACGGGCGGAGATGAGCCGCAGTTCCACGCAATCAACCAGAAGCGCTTGGGGGTAATGGTCCTCAGCGCCTGACAAGTTGAAACTCAACTTCCGCTACAGCGGTTTCGATTCTGCTCTTTACAGAAAGATCGGGGCCAAGTGGCATTTTCCCCGAGAAAATGCCATCTCGCATGGCCTTCAAAGGTCAACATGTGAATCGAAACCGCCTTAATTCCCTGCTTGCTTCGCGGCAAAATCGCCGATAAACGGCAGCTTGAAGCGGTTCCCGTTGAATGCGTTGTACACACACACACCCCAGACCAGCAGCCACCCCAGCTCGATCAGTCCCCAGATCATCCGGTGAACAAAGAATGGGAGGAAGAACATCCCAATGCTGAGAACAATTCCCAGAACAACGTTGATGCAGAACGCGCAAATATTCAGCAGAAGCGACTGCCAGGAGTGGAAGCGCACGTAGGGGTTGGTGTTATACGGTGCGACGACAAGGAAGATTATCGCCGGAATAAACGTGAAATAGGCGAGTGCGCCCGCGGCGTTATCGGAGAGGCCGGTTTGGTTCGGTTCAGGCATGCTAAGTTCCTTTCAAGGTCGAGGCTGGACTGTTTTGTTTTGGGCGCCCTGCGCGTAGACCGGGGTGAACGAGAGCGGGAAGTTCCGGGCGCGAGTGCACGAAGCGGGCGCTAAGTTGGAACGACTTAAGGAAAACCTGTAGACGCGTAATTGTCAAGGAAGATTTCAAGGAATTCAATTTCCGTTGATTGTTTTCCCGGGTCGCCTAGAAATCGCTGAATTCCGCTTTCGAAGGCATAGCCATTGCCCAGCAGTCCTTTCTTCTTGTTCCGTCCCTGCCCCGCGGCCGGAAACCAATGAAAAGTAGTTACTGTCGTATGCATCTTGGGGTATATTGGCTGCTAAGAACGGAACCTGAATCTTTTTGCCATTCTGCTTCTTGCGCCCCAGTTCCGCTTTCACTTGAGCGCAAAGCAATTAAGGAATATGGATCCAGTTTCCGTTATAGCCAGTAAGGCTACTTGGAAGTCCCGGGGTGGGGCTGAACGACAAGGAGAGTAAGATGGCTAATTTCTGCGCGAAATGTGGAGCTGCACTATCCCCTGACCAGCAATCCTGCACGGCATGCGGCGCACCCGTCGCGCCATTCACCCCGGTTTCGTTTCAACCGGTCGCCCCAATGGCCACCGCTCGGCCTGTCGCTCCGCCGCCCAGTTCCGGCACAAGCGCAGTCAAGATCATCCTGATCATTGTGGCCATCTTCGTAGGCCTGGGCATTATCGGCGTAGGCGCATTCGGATTCATGGCCTGGCGGATTGCACGGTCCGTTCACGTCTCAGGGCCCAATGGTGAAGTTTCGGTAAGTACTCCCGGCGGCACCATTACCGCCAACCCCAATGAGCGCTACAGCGCCTCCGATCTGGGCACGGACATCTATCCCGGAGCTCAATCGGCCAAGGGGGGCATGAGGTTAACTTTGCCGACCGGTTCTTCGGTGACCGCTGTGTTTGTCACTCCAGACTCCAAGGACCAGGTGGTGAGTTATTACAAAGATAAGTTTGGAAGCCAGGCTTCTATATTCGATAGTGCGAACAGCGCCATGCTGACTGTCGAAAAGAGCAAGCAGGAAACCGTGATGGTGACGGTTACCCCCAACTCGTCTCAGCATGATGGAAAGACGCAGATCACCATCATTCACACGACAAGCACCAAGGGTTCCTAGGCGCTTGCATTTGCTTACGGCGCAGGCTCCTCCACGGCGCCTTGCGCGGTTATTGCCTTGAAAACCATTTCGAATCGGGTGTTTCTCCATGGATACCCCTGCACCAGTTACGCAAATCGGCAAATACCAGATCCTGGGCATACTGGGCGTTGGCGGCATGGGCGTTGTTTACCGCGGCATGGATAATTCCATGGGCCGCGAGGTGGCGATCAAAACGCTCACCGAAGCGACCGATGAGCTGCGCCAGCGCTTTGAGCTTGAGGCTCGTTCCGGCGTCCTGAATCATCCCAACATCGTCACCGTATATGACTTCGGCGAGCAGGATGGCAATCCTTACATTGTGATGGAGTTTGTTCCCGGGGATTCGCTGGAGAGCCTGCTCCGCGGCGGACGACAATTCACGCTGATCGAAAGGCTGGATATCGTTCGTCAGGTCTGCCTCGCGCTCGGCTATGCCCACCAGAAGGGCGTGATTCATCGCGACATCAAGCCGGCCAACGTGATGGTGCAGCCGGACGGCAATATCAAGATTGTCGACTTTGGCGTGGCCCGCCTCGCAAGCCACTCCGGCCACACCCAGGCCGGCATGGTGATCGGAACCTTTCACTACATTTCGCCGGAGAGGCTGCTGGGCAGGGCCGCGGATGGGCGCGCCGACATCTGGTCCGCGGGCGTCATTCTCTATCTGATCCTGACCGGGCGGCTGCCATTCCCGGGCGACGATCCGGCAACTCTTCATCGGGTCATTCGCGAAGCGCATGAATCTCTTTCCACCGCGCACCCCGGCTATCCACCTGCGATCGAGCACATCGTCGACCGCGCGCTTGCCAAGGATCCCATCGATCGATATGAAACCGCGGAAGAGATGGCTGCCGATCTCGAAGCTGCCAACGACGATCTCAAGCGCGAGCATGTCGGTGAAGCATTAGGCAACGTGAAGCACCTGATCGATCAGGAGAAGTGGACCAGTGTGCGGCCCGTCCTGCTCGATTTGCAGCGCCTCAATCCACAGAACACCGAGGTCAAGAGATTACTTCGCGAAGTCCAGGAAAAGGTTGCGCGCCAGCAGAAAGTGATGCAACTGCAACAACTGCTCGGAGAGGCTGAAGAGGCCGTCCTCTCGCAACGTTATCGTGATGCGCTTGAGTTCTACAATCAGGCCACAGCGCTTGACAAGGGAAACACCGAGATTCCGCAAAAGATCGAACACGTTCGCGGTTTGAAGGAAAAGGCGGAAAAGGTCGCGCAGCTTCTTGAGCAGGCTCGGGAAGCGCGCGGGCGCAGCGACTTTGGTTCGGCGAACGAGCTGATCGACAAGGCGCTTCAACTCGACGAGCGCAATACCGACCTGCGCAATGAGCGTGCGCGCATTGTTCAGGAAGCGGAGCGGAAGAGCCGCGAGCGCCAGCGCCGCGAGTTCAGCGAAGCCGCGCGCGGCCAGCTTGCGGCACGCCAGTACACCGAGGCGATTAAAAATCTTCGCTCGGCGCTCGAAATTGACCCGACCGACAACGAAACGCAGCAGCTCTACCAGGGCGCGGTGGACCGGCAGGAGGAGCAGCGGCGGCGCAAGATCATCGAGCAGATCGTTGCCGAGATTTCCGAGTCCATTGGAGCTGAAGAATACGACCGCGCTCTGGCTTTGATTCAACGCGCACAGGAACGCCTGCCCGGTGAGACGGCGCTTTTGAAGTTGAAGACCGAAGCTGAAACCAAACAACGCGATCAGGCCGCGAAAAAGCTGCTGGAGCAGACCTCCCTGCATGTGTACGACGTGCTCCACACCAATCCACAGGAGGCGCTCAACGCCGTTCAACAGGCGCTTGCGCAGATCCCGGGGGAACCGGGGCTGCTCGCCCTTCAGGAAAAAGTTGTCGAACAGATCAGGAAGTCCGGCGCCGAGGAGCTCAAATCTCAATCCCTGAAGCGCGCTCAAACGGCCATCGACGAGAAGCAATTCGACCAGGCGATTCACATTCTTGAATCCGCTGCGATTGACTGCGGCGAGATTCCGGAGATTGCGTCTTTACTGACCTATGCGCGCGAGCAGAAGCGCAAGGCCGACTTGAGCCTTTTGGCGGCCAACGCAATCCGTGAAGCGCAGGCGCTGATCGCAGCCGGTAACTTTGAGCCGGCCATCGCCGTTCTCCAGCCAGTTGCCTCGGAGACCGGAGACGCTTCTGTTCAGCAGTTGCTGCGCCAGGCAACCAGCGGCCTGGCGGATCTGACGCGCCGTGTTGATGCAGCATTGAGCCGCGCACAGGCAACGAGCGAGAGCAATCCAGATGAGGCGCTGAAGCTTCTTTCGAGCCAGCCCCAGGATATTCAGAAGCAACCGCGCGTCCGCGAGTTGCGCGCCAGGCTGGAAGCCGGCACGGAGCAGGAACGACAGACGATGGAGGCAATCCGGAACGCCGGCGACGCACTCCAGAATCGCGATCTGCGCAACGGCCTGCAAGGCCTGGAGTCGGTCCGCCAGACCTATGGCGATTCTCCGCGCGTTGCCTCTGCAATTGCCGACTACAAGACACGTCGCGCGCAGATCGCCAATGAGCTGCTCAATGCGGCTTTCGCATCGGCCACAGAAGCGATTCAGCAGGGCAACGGTGAGCGCGCAACAGGCGCGTTGAGCGCAGTTGAAGATGTGGCTGAATTTGCCGACGCAGGGTTGCAGGCAAACCTGAAGAAGCTGAACAAGGAAGCTCAAAAGACGACGCCGAAGAAGCCGGCGCAGCCCCTGGCCGCGCCAGTTTCACAAGCCTCAGCGGGTACGCAGGCCGCAGCGGCTCCGCAGTGGCAGCCGGTTACCGCACCCGTCAAAGCCCCTTCCGCTGCCAAGTCGGGATTCCCATGGGCGGTGGTCATCGTTGTTCTGGTCGTTGTTCTCCTGGCGGGCGCAGGCGCGGGCTACTGGTTCTTCCTGCGGCCGGCAGCAGTGCCGCCGGCAGGCGCGCTCGAACTCAACGCCACGCCGTATGCCGAGGTCGTCGGCGTGACCTCCGAGCAAGGAAAGGCGATCCCGCTCCCTCAAGGAGATCACTGGACCCCGCTGCGTTTGGATGGGATTCCTCCTGGAAAATATGCCGTAACTTTCAAGGCAGCCGACGGCAGCACGCAGAATCAATCGTGCGAAGTCACGCAGACCCCGCAGGTCTGCACCATTGAATTGAAACCCATCGACGACAACACAATCGAGCAAATCGTCGGAGGTACAAAATGACGCCGCGAAAAGCTGTCTTCCTGTTGACCCTGCTCGTTTGCGCCGGTGGAATTGCGGTGGCGCATGCGGACGAGAAGCCGAAGGAGCAAGCGAAGGACTTGGCGGACAAGGCCAAGGGCGAAGGCAATGACCGAGTCAAGCAGGTTCAGGATTTTTGCTCAGCCGCGCAGTTGGATCCAAAAGAAAAGAAGTACGCCGACTTATGCAGCAGCTATCGTTCAGGCCTGATCCAGGACGACACGGCCATGCTGGCCAGCGCCATCGCGGCTTACAAAAGCAATGACCTCAATCGAGCGGAGTCGCAGGCCAAGCTGGTTTCGAGTTACGACCAGAAGCTTTCCGGTCAGGCCAGGTTTGTGCTGGATTTGGTCCGGAACCAGAGAGTTGTTTATCAAATCCAGGCTGACTGGAAATCGGGCGACCTTGACGCGATTCTTTCGCTGTCGCAAGTGCTGACCAACGCGGATGCAAAAGCGGCGGTGGCCGTCTACGTGAACAATGTCAACACCTACAAGGGCTACATGAACCAGGCGCAAAGCCAGGCGCAAAGCAATCCCGACGAAGCCATCCGGCAACTGACGTTGGCCAAAACTCTCAATCCCAATGGCCCTGGCAATCCAGCAGGAATGATTGCCGATTTGCAGAATGCCATTCACGCAAAAAATACTCCGCCGCCAACGCAAACACCAAAAATGCCGGCCAATTCAGCCGGAGACACCCAAAAGAAAGTTGCGAAACTCCTCAACGATGCGCACGAAGCCGAGAAGCAGGGCAAACAGCAGGACGCGCTCAGCGACTATGCAATGGTGCTCAAGCTTCAACCCGGAAACTCGGAAGCGCAAAGCAGTATGGACAGAATTCAGTTGGCGATTCAGAATGATCCTGCCGCTGCAAAGAACGAACTGAAAACGGCGATCCGCTACTTCTATAATTCTCAATTCGACGACGCGCGACGAGCGTTGATGAACTACCTGGAATCTCCGCAGACCGCGAAGAATCCCGGTGTCGCCGATTTTTATCTTGGAGCCACGCTGATTGAGCGGTCAATGCTACAAACGCCGCGGGCGCAGTGGAAGGGCCCCACTCCCGACGCGCTGACGGCGTTTCAAGAGGCCCGCAAGGCGAACTACCAACCGATGCGCGATTATGTTTCCCCAGCCTTGCTGAAGATATGGGACTCGACAAGTCAGTAATCGCCGCTGAGCTGGAATCCTGCCGTCCAGCAGGTTAGATGCGCTTCCCGGCTTCCTGCTATCGGTGCTTCATGGCGGACTCAGTCCGCTCCAGGCCCTCGCGGGCACGCGCGTTGGTGGACTCGCAGGCCAACACACTGAGAAACCGCCTCCGGGCGCCGGCATAGTCACCCTCCTCCCGGGTTTTCTCTGCCTGATCGAGCATTTTGGGAATCATGCTCGAATCGAGATCGCACCCGGCAGGCTTTGTCTTTGGCGAAGTCTCGTGAGTTTTTCCCACTTCGGAAGAGGCTCCCCTGCCGGGTGCGGTCTCATCCTGCTTCCGACTCGTCCGAGCCGCTTTGTTGGTATTTTTGGGCGCCGCCGGAGCTGCGACCACTGGAAGCGGCGCCGGATTAGACGGCGGGCTCTGCTGTTGCGGAACCGCGGGCACTGAAGCGAGGGCCGTCGAAGCGCTCTGCTGAACTGCAATCGGCGCCGGGTTTGCCTGCTTCTTGTTAGAAAAAACGACAGCCACCGCAACCACCAGCACAACCACAACCGCGCACGCCGCACCAATCAGAAGACGCATCATGGCTCGCTGGCCTATGGCCGAATCCGCTGTGCTGCCTTCGACAATCTCCTGACCCCGCGCTCGCGTGGAAGCTTCGGCTGCGATGGCGCCTGCCGCGAAGCCTGCCGGGGAGACGGTTTGTCCCGGCGCGGATGCTGGTGCCAGGCTCTCCAAACCATTCTGTTTGATGAATTCTGAAAGCATCTCCTCATCTGAGGAGCGGTTCGTCTTTTCCCCAGGGTTGTTCCACAGAAGCTCACACAGAACGGCCCCGGTCACGGACCGCAGGGGCAGACCTGGCAGATCCTTCAGGATCTCGGCAGCCTTTGTGCTGAGAAGAATTTGCCCCCGTGCAGCCTGCGAAACCGTAAGCAGAACTGCGTGATCTGCTTCCGATATCTCCACCCCTTGGCCAGCCGGATGATCCGTGCAATGAAGCAGAATTGCGGCAGCCGTTCCTGAAAATGGGTCCGCCTCCGAGAGTCCCTGAAGAGCCCATTGCAGGCGCCGCGCAGCCAGGATTGCTGGTTGAATTCCCGTGAACCCGACGACCATAAACCCGCTGCGGGGTGCAAATACGATCCCTTGAGAAGACGAAATCAGGTCCAGGGCAAGACAGACCGCTGGATCGTTCTTTTCCCAGAGAAATTCGTCTGTCTCGTCAGGATCTTGGGGCCTCCACAGCCGAATCGACAGAACAGCCCGAACCGACGGTTCGGGCTCCCCGGCCGATGGCAGTGATGCAGTCGCGGACTGATCGGATTGTCGAGTTTGCTGGACTGCGGCCATTTTGATTGTGACGCAACTTTCCTGTCTCCGGCTCGCCGGTGAGCAAAATCCATTGCACCTCTATGGAGGAGATGGTAGCTTATCAGACGAAGCTAATGCTCGAAAAAATTGGATCGGTGCTTCCCGGTGCGATCACCGGATCAAACTGGCGGCACTTTCGCGCATAGCGCAGACAGTCATTTTTCCTGTAGTCATTTGAATGCCAAGTGGGATCGAACTACCGGTTTGAATAGTGCCTTGGGGATGGTATGACATTGTACGTTGTTATACGTGAAGTAAGTCGATTGCCGGGTTTTCTGCTCAAGTCGGTTGCCCTGTTAGTCCTTGGACTGGGCTGGTGTGCGCAAACTGCCTTGGCCAAACTGCCTTCCCTGATGGCAATTGAACTCTATGATGGACCGGCCGGCGCCGCCTATGTGCAACTTGGGGACGTGCTGATCAACGGCAAGGCAGAACTGCGCGATTGCACTCCCTTTCAAAACGAGCCCGTCGACAAGACGATATACGGCAAGATGCAAAAGGTCATACTGGCTTCAAGCGCGGTTCTGGAGCGCGATAAAGACGGCATTCTCCACTACTCCGAGGGGGATAAGACGCTGTGTGTGGTGCCGGACAACGTGAAATTTGACCACGGCGGAACCTATACCCTCTCAGAACTTGTGGATCGAGGCCCGCTCGGCGGAACCTTAATCGTTCCCTCCAGCGATGCGCCCTCTGGTGTACCACCCCTGGCAAAGGGCGTGAAGCTGGTGTTTGTTCTGGCCCCCGACCAGGAGTTTGCCGAGTTTTTGCGCGCACAAAGGGCCGCGGACGCCGCCGGCTGGGTGAAGTACATTTCCCTGTATCCGGCTTCATCGCATATCGTTCTGGCAAACCTCGCTCTGGCATCGCTCTATGTGGAGGCCAGCCAGGCGTCCCTTGGCGCCTTCCAGAGATCCGCGGCAAGTGAATCGCCATCCTATAAGGATTTGAAGGATGCCAAGGACTACGCAGATAAGGCGAGGGCCACGAACGCCGACCTGCCGCCGATAGCGGAGGTTCTGGGGAAAATTCGCGCAAATCTTACCGATATCGCAGCGCAGGGACGCAAAGAGCTGGACGCCTATCAGGTTGCCCTTAGGGGCCGTACTCCGGGGTATATCCACCTGCAGAATGCAAAGAAGCTGAGCGACGCCATCAACGGAATCGACTCCGCACTTGCCGTCGGCCAGAACCTGCTTAACGATGTAATGATGGCCTCCAATGCTCTCGACAGCGCTCTGCGGTCGGCCGAATCCGCGGTGGTGGCCAAGCAAATGGACCAGGCGATGGAATTCATCGCTCCGTCGCGGGCATTCGCAGACGAAATCCCGCGCCTTGAGGCGGTCATCGATGCAGCTTACGGCTATGATCTGCAAACGGGAAAGCAGTTTGGCGATGCAGGCGATTGGCAAAAGGCCATCAAACAATATGAGAAGGCCGTAAAAGCGAAAGACACCCCGGATGTACAGGGTTTTCTCAAGGAAGCTCACCGCCAACTGGTGATCGCCCAGGACAAGGCCGCGGCCGCGAAAGCGCTGGAGATCAGCAAGACTTACGAGCAGCAGAACGATATGATCGATGCTCTTGAAACGCTTTACTTCCTGACTCCTGCCCAGCAGGCGCTGGTCGCCGACGATTTGGAGAGGCTGAAGGACCCCTATGTCCAGAGCGCAGTGAAGGCGGAGAAGGAGCTGCAAAAGGCCAACAGTCCCATCCGCGGCCTGTCCGACGAAATCGGAATTGAGAAGGCATACACCTACCTTGAGCGGGCCTACGACTTAAGCAAAGTCGACTCCTACCAGGACACTTTGGATATCCTTGGGGACGACCTGAGCAATTACTTCGTCGAAAAGGCCAGGGCCTACCTTACCAAGCCTTCCGGATCCGGCACCGAACTGGGCTGGACCTACCTTCAGGAAGCCCTGCATTACAAGCGTTCCAATCAGGCGGCGCACGAACTGATGACGGCCAACACTGCGGCCCATGCAATGCACTCGAAGATATCGATTCGTGTTCAGTTCCTTGACCAGACCTCGCAGCGGAGCGTCGGCTTCAGCCACCAGCTTGAGGACGCAGTGATCGGGGCGCTTGAAGGTCCAACATTTACCGCGGTCCGATTTGGGGAAACGAAAGGGGAAGTGGATCCTGATTTTCAACTGGCCGGCGTTGTGCTGGAACATCAGATTACACAGACTTTCAAATCTGAGCCACGGGACTCGAGTTATCGAGTTGCAACACGGGAGGAGCCGAGCCCCGAATGGGTAAAAGCCGATAACGCCCTGGAGGCGGCTAAGCGGCAACTTACCACCGATCAATCCGAGTTAGGCGGTGCGGAAGCGAAGGGCAAGAAACACGATGTCAAGCAGATGGCTGCCAAGATAGCCGCCGACAATAGTGCAATTGAGGCGGCACAGGCAGTGGCAGATGGACTGCCAAAAACCCATACGGTCGATGTGACCCGGTCGTACCAATACATCCAAAAGACCGCCCACATCAAGAACACCATCAAGCTGCAGTTTCGCATTGGCGACATTCTGAGCGGGCGGATGGGAGATCCAATCTCGGTTGAAAAAGACGATCCCAAGGATTTCGTCACTCTGCAGGATGTGAAGGCAGACGACCTGAACAATATAAAGCGAGATGAGACGGCTCCAGACCAGACCGAGTTGCAGACGGCTCTGGAGAACGACGTTCGCAACGATCTGGTTCAGAAGGTTCTGTTGCAAGTGCAGGAACTACCCCACCAGATCTACGAAGTGGGCAAGTCGCGGGAACAGGAAGAGAACGACGACGGCGCGGGCGAATACTACCTGCGGTTTCTGAGCTGCACCACAGAGAATGGCACCGCCGAGCGTGAACATGCCAAGGTGTTTCTTGCGCAGAAATTCAATATGCACGTGGTTGGAGGCGTCGCGCCGCAGTGATTTGGACGGCAGCAGTGCTTTTTTGAAGATTGGACGGACACGCGAGAGGCGGAAAAAAGGTGGATTCTCCCGGAAACAACCCCACAGGAGCATTCGAACAGATCGGAAAGTATGACATTGTGGGTGTGCTTGGACACGGGGGGATGGGTGTGGTGTACCGCGGCATCGATAGGCGCCTGGGCCGCGAGGTAGCGATCAAGACGCTCACTGAGGGCATCAGGGGTGACTCCGAGATGCTGGCGCGTTTTTACGAGGAGGGTCGAAAGACGGCCAGCTTCAAGCATCCGAACATCGTGACCATTTTCGAGCTTGGAGATCACAACGGAGTTCCATTCATCGTGATGGAACTGGTCGACGGCAGTCCTTTGGACAAGCTCATTGGCTCCGGTGAACAACTGCCGATCGTCGATCGCCTCAGGATTGTCGAGGAATTGTGTTCCGCGCTCGCATATGCTCATCGAAGCAATGTCATCCACCGCGACGTGAAGCCCGCGAACATTTATGTCCAGCCGGATGGAAGAGTGAAGCTGTTGGATTTCGGCATTGCGCGGCTGGAAGACAAGAAGAACCAGGATCTCAGCATCACCCGTCCCGGCCGCATTATCGGCACACTTCCTTATATGGCGCCTGAGCGGCTCCGCGATAAGCCATTGGATCGCCGTTCGGACATCTTTGCCGCCGGAGTAGTTCTGTATCAGCTGTTAGCCGGCGAACTCCCGTTTTCCGGCGAGGAGCTCGAACTGATGCAGAGGATACTGAACGACCCACATCCTCCGTTGAGCGCCAAGTGCAAAGGCATTCCTCCGGGCCTGGAAGCGATTGTCGACAAGGCTTTGGCAAAGTCTCCTGACGATCGTTACCCGTCAGCCGACGAAATGGAGGCGGACCTGACCACGGCGATCGCGGAGATCCGGCAGGATCAGGCGCGGGAAATGTTGCCGGAGGCAAAGCGGTTGTTCGAGGCGCAGGACCTGCTTCGCGCTCGCGAAGTGCTGCAGCAGCTGTTGAAGATCCAAACCAGGCATACCGAGGCCCGCGAGCTATTGACTGAGATTCAAAGGCAACTTGGCCTGCGCATGCGCGCGGAGCGAATTCAGCTGATCCGTCAGCAGGCTGAGGGTTTGCTCGCCAGCAAGGAATTCGACCGCAGCCTTGCCCTTCTCGAGGAGGGGCTCGAGTTGGATAGCGAAAGCGTCGAATTGGCAAAGCTGCGCCAACGGGTTGAGAAAGAGAAACAAAAGCAGGAGCGCATCCGCGGTTTTTTGCGCCAGGCCGATTCCGCGCGGCGCGAAGGTGACTATCCAGCGGCGATTGCAGCCGTCCGGAAAGCGCTGAAGGTCGACAAGCTCAACTCAAAGGGCATGATGCTCGTCGACCTTCTGACCAAGGAAGCGGAAAAGGCGGAAAAGCAGGCAGAGGCGAGGGCGCTGCTGCAATCCGCTCGCGGCGAACTCAACTCCGGACGCTACCAGGATGCGCTTGCCATCCTGCGCAAGGCAGAACTCCTTGAACCAACCAATCCGGAGCTGCAGCTTCTTCTTGGAGATGCCAATTCCGGGCTTGATCAAATCAGGCGGAAAGAACTGGTCGCGCAGCTTGAAGGGGAAGCCATCTCGGCATCCAGCTTCGAAGAGATCCAGCGCGTCCAGCGATCGGTTCAGGAAGCCATGATTCAAATGCCTTCGGAGTCGGCGCTGATCCGGCTCAATGCACAGCTCGATCGGGAGATCAGGAATCAGGAGAATCGCCGATTTGTGGAAGACACGGTTCAGGCGTGCCGCGATCTCCGTCCCCGCGAGGCGTTGGAGCGGGTTCAGTCGGCGCGGCAACGGTTCCCGGAGGAAGAGCGCCTGCTGACGTTGGAAAAGCTGTTGACCGAACGGATCAGCAAGCAGACCGTGGAAGAGCGCCGGGACGAGTACCTGTCCCAGGCCCGTGAGGCCATCAAAAGCGACCGGGATGCGGATGCCGTTCACATTTTGGAGTTTTGCCGGCGGGAAGGTATTGCCACAGACGAAATTGATTCTTTGCTGGATTTTGCCCGTCAGGAAGAGGGAGAGCATCGGCGTCAAAACATCTTGCGGAGCCGAATTGAGCAGGCTCATGCGCTGATTGGAGATTCGGCATTTGACGAAGCGATCACGTTTCTTGAGGATCCACTTCAGCAGAATGACGACGCCGCATTGCGCTTGCTTCTCGAACAGGCTATCGCGCGCCGAGAGGCGCTCCGGATTCAGGTCGAGGCCGGATTGACCTCCGCGGCGATATTGGCGCTGGCTGGAAAGCGCACGGATGCCATTCAGTTCCTACAGGCGCAGCCGGTTGTCATCCGGAGATCGCTGCGAGTGCAGGCCGCGGAATCCGCACTCAGGGAAGAACAACAGCAGGCGATCTTCCGGACCGTTGGAAGGGCCTATGCCGTCCTTGAGACTGACCTTCGCGCAGGCGAACAGACGATGCAGCGCGTGGGCGCAGCTTTCGGCGATTCTTCCTTTGCCAAGCCAATCACAGAGTTTTTCCGCGCAAGGATGCGGGACATTGCGGATCGCAGCCTTGCAGATCTCATTGGCAAGTGCAAAATCGCGCTTCGCAATCACGATAAGTCTGGGCTTCGCGACTTGGCCGAACAAGTCTCGGCGAACATCGACTTTGCCGGTCCGGAGACGAAGTCCAGATGCCAGGCCATTCTGAATCAGGCAACAAAATCGGGAGCACTCACTCGATTGCGCAAGTAACTATACCCCGGCTGCGTTAGTGAGAGTACCCCCGGCAGAGCCGGGGGCTTCATTTTGTGAGCCGCTCGAAGCGGCTTGAGCGGGGTCGCTAACGCGGCCCCGATTGAGTTGGGCCACCTTATCGGTGGCAGGTTATTTCCACATGTTCAGTTGGTCCATCCGTTTGTCTTCCTGCTCCTGGTTGCGGATGTAGTCCCGAATGGTCGCTTCGTCGCGGCCCACCGTGGATACGAAATATCCGCGCGCCCAGAAACTCTGCCCCGCGTAATTTTGCTTCCGCTCCCCATATACCCGAGCAAGGTGAATTGCGCTCTTGCCCTTGATGAACCC